>UQVN01000126.1 GCA_900544525.1 uncultured Eubacteriales bacterium | reverse complement strand
AAAATATTTGGTTTATTATAGGTTAAAAATCTAATATTTTCATTTTCTCCAAGTGCATAAAACATCGGATCCGACTTCATATGGGTAAAGACCGCCACTCCATCTACGAGAATTTCTATTTTTACCCCCCGATTTGCTGCGGCATTTAAAACTGCAAAAACATCATCTGTGCTCTTTCCTGAACGAATATCAAAAGTGGATAATATAATTTTCTCCTTTGCTTGTTCAAAAATCTGCAATCGAGCGTCTAACGCATCATTACTTGTCTC
The DNA here is from genome assembly GCA_900544525.1 of uncultured Eubacteriales bacterium. Lineage (GTDB taxonomy): Bacteria > Bacillota > Clostridia > Lachnospirales > Lachnospiraceae > Scybalomonas. Next base: position 9,235 of record UQVN01000126.1, on the reverse strand, counting down.
TAATATGGTTGCCTTTTGTCCGCTATCAGGATTTTCTTTTGCTGTTTTTACAAGTTCCACCGCTTTTTCACCTGCATCACTGATCGTTGCCTTTGGATGAAACATAAATGGCACGAGGGCACCTATTATATAGTACAGCACGACAAAAAGGATAAAAATTATAATATTTTTTCTACATAGGATCTTTTTCACAGAAATTCACCTCTTTCTTGATTTTTATAAAAACGATGAGAAACACACTTTACGATTAAACTTTAAAAGCATAGTTTCTGACTCGTTACCTTTCTGTAAATAGAAAAGGTCGCTGTAAAGCAAAACTTTCTAGAAATCATTATACTTCATTCTATTTTGCTTTACAACAACCCGATAATGGTCTTTTTTATCTCTATTTTTTATAAGGCAATAATTCTGTTACTTTTATTAAACTATCCCCTTTATATTCTAGTTTCAAAGAGAAAAGTTGCTCTCTTTCCTCCAATAGACGAAACATTTCTTTATCCCCTTCCCACAAATTCAGTTCCTCTATTTTCTCTTTTGGAACCCATGTAAGAACCCCTTCTTCACACTCTTTTAATGTTCCTTCAAATTGATTGGATGTATAAAGAAAAATATATTCTGGTTCTTGCATATCAGACACAAAGGTTAAAATTCCGCGTAATTGGTATTGTAACAAGGTAAGTCCCGTCTCTTCTTTTACTTCTCGAAGAAGACACTCTTCTGGCGCTTCTCCATACTCAAATTTCCCACCAACACCAATCCATTTATCCTTATTAATATCTTGTTTTTTATAAATTCGATGAAGCATTAAATAACAATCATCTTTTTCTAAATAACAAAGAGTTGTCTGACGCATAAGTTCCTCCTTTATTTTCCTTTACAGCAATGTTTATATTTTTTACCGCTACCACAAATGCAAGGATCGTTTGGATAGATTTTTTTCACATTTCTTCTTGTCATCGCAGCAGCTGTGCTAGCATTTCTTCTTAAAAATTGCTGATTAATCTCTCCATTTTCCGCTTTTGCCATTTGTGTAAAAAGCTGTTCCATCACTAAATGGAATTGTCCTTCTAATCCAGCTTCTTTTTCTGATGTTTCTGTTGCTTCTGTTGCTTCTTTTACTTCTTTATTTTCTTCTACAAAAGAAAGCTGGCTTAACTGTTGATTTACAGCATCGATATCATATTCTTTTGCTGTTTCACCATTTTCGTTAAAGCAGTTTCCTTTAAATTTTAATACCGCTACTTTTTCTTCTCCTTCTGTTACTTCTTCAATTGTAACACGGTGTTGACAAGCTTCTTCCATACAGTAAGTAAAAGTAAACCACTCTTCTTCTTCTAAAAAAGAATCAATGATTGTTTCTTTTTTATTTAAAAATTCACCTTTTCTTCCTTCCTGCTCCTTACTAGCAAGATATAGTTTACGATGGAAAAATTCAAATTCGGATTCTGATTTTCCAGACCATCCCATGACGATATTTAAAATATTTGCCAACGTTTCAAAAGTGATTCCAGATGGAACTACACATCTTCTCCAAACAGGTGGTTTTGAATTTTTAATCATAATCTTTAATTGATATGTCTTCATTTGTTATTTCCTCATCTCTAAATTTATTTCAACCATGAAACCTTTTCGCAGAAAAACTGCACCTTTTCGTTATCTTTTCAAAAAGATGCAGTCTTATCTTTATTTATTTCATTCTTTGTTTTACTTTACAACGATATTTACGATTCTTCCAGGAACATAAATTTCCTTTACAATATCGCCGACTAATTTATCTCCAAGCGCTTCTTTTGCCGCTTGAATTGCACTGTCTTTATCCGCATCTGCTGGAATTGTTACTGTGCATTTTGTTTTTCCTTTGATCTGAACTGCGATTTCCACTTCATCATCTTTCATCGCTTCTTCATCATAAGTTGGCCATTTTTGTTCAAATACGCCATCACTATTTCCTAATTCTTCCCAAAGTTCTGCTGCCATATGTGGTGCAAATGGTGCTAATAAAATAACAGCTGTATTTAGAGTTTCTTTATCCACTCCACCTTTTTTTGTAAGCTCAATTAATTTATTATTGTGTTCCATAAAACCAGATACCACTGTATTTAAGCTAAAGCTTTCAAGACGTGTTGTGATGTCATAGACCATTTTATTTCTTTCTTTTACTAACTCTTTACTTGCTTGTACATTTTTATCTTTATTATCTTGTACCATAGCATAGAAACGATTTAAGAAACGATAAACTCCATCGATTCCTCTATCATCCCATTCTGCATCAAGTTCTGGTGGTCCAACAAACAATTCATACATTCTTAAAGAATCACAACCATAATCTCTTACTAAATCGTCTGGAGATACAACATTTCCTTTTGATTTACTCATCTTAATTCCATTTTTACCAGTAATCATACCTTGGTTAAATAATTTATGGAATGGCTCATCAAAGTCGATAACGCCGATATCATTTAAGAATTTTGTATAAAATCTGGAATATAATAAATGGAGAACTGCATGTTCTACTCCTCCAATATACATATCTACAGGAAGATATTTATCCGCTTTTTCTCTTGATACTAATTCTTCTTTATTTTTATTATCCACATAACGTAAGAAATACCAAGAAGAGCCTGCCCATTGAGGCATTGTATTTGTTTCTCTCTTTGCAGGAGCTCCACAATGCGGACAAGTTGTATTCACCCATTCTTCAATTCCTGCAAGTGGAGATTCCCCTGTACCAGTTGGTTCATATTTATCTACTTCTGGAAGTGTTAATGGAAGTTGGTCTTCTGGAACTGGAACCGCTCCACAATGTGGACAGTGAACAATTGGAATTGGTTCTCCCCAATAACGCTGTCTTGAGAATACCCAGTCACGAAGCTTATAGTTTGTTGTCACTTTACCGATACCACGAGATGCTAACATCTGTGGAACATCACGTTTTGCGTCTTCTGATTTCATTCCATTAAATTCTCCTGAATTGATCATAACGCCTGATTCTGTATAAGCTTCTGTCATATTTTCAATTTCCACGCCATCTTTTGCGATAACTTGGATAATTGGAAGATCAAATTTCTTTGCAAATTCAAAGTCACGATCATCATGAGCTGGTACACACATAATCGCTCCTGTACCATAATCTGCAAGTACATAATCGGATAACCAAATTGGAACAAGTGCATTGTTTAATGGATTAATCGCATAACTTCCAGTAAATACACCTGTTTTTTCTTTGCTTTGCATACGATCCACATTTGAAATCATAGAAGAACGTTCGATATATTCTTCTACTGCCTCTTTTTGTTCTGGAGTCGCAAGTTTCACTGCTAATTCATGTTCTGGAGCTAATACCATGAAAGTTGCACCATATAAAGTATCTGGTCTTGTTGTATAAACTTTTACACTTTCTTCTTTTCCATCCACTTTAAAATCAATTTCTGCACCATGGCTCTTTCCAATCCAGTCCGCCTGCATTTTCTTAACTTTTGCTGGCCAATCAAGTTTATCTAAATCATCTAATAAACGATCTGCATATTTTGTAATTTTTAACATCCATTGTCTTAAATTTTTCTTTGTAACTGTTGTTCCACAGCGTTCACAACAACCGTTGACAACTTCTTCATTGGCAAGACCTGTTTTACAAGATGGACACCAGTTAATTGGGAACTCTTTTTCATAAGCAAGTCCCGCTTTAAACATTTTTACAAAAATCCATTGTGTCCATTTATAAAATTCTGGATCTGTAGTATTCACTTCGCGATCCCAATCATAAATTGCTTCAATTTCATTGATCTGACGTTTAATATTTTTAATATTTTCTGCTGTTGACACTGCAGGATGAACGCCCATTTTAATCGCATAGTTTTCTGCTGGAAGTCCAAACGCATCCCATCCCATTGGATGAATTAAATAATATCCTTGAAGCATTTTATAACGGCTCCAAACATCACTAATTACATATCCTCTCCAGTGACCGACATGAAGTCCACTTCCAGATGGATAAGGAAACATATCAAGACAATAGTATTTTGGTTTTGTTCCATCATCTACATTTACAGGATGTTCTTCCCAATATTTACGCCATTTTTTCTCAATGGCCTTATGGTTGTATGGTGTAGCCATAATCTTTTCCTCCATTAATGTTAATATAACAAAGTGATTTGCGAAGCAAAAATTCTCTTCTTTAATATAAAAAATCCTTCCATCTCTATAAATCGATTTATAGAGACGCAAGGTTCAATTTCGCTTACGCGGTACCACTCTAATTCATGAAAAACATGCACTTATTATTTTCCCACTATAACGGTTGGGTTCCGAGGATGCCTACACAAAATCTTATTTCTTCAGCACCTTACTCCAAGGCGAGTTCAACTTTTTCCCCTCTCTGTCTTACACCAACCGACAGCTCTCTTTTCAGTTTCAAAAGTCTACTATTCCTCTTCTTCGTATTTCTATTTATTTCTTCATTTATTATTCTTTGTAACTGTAACATAATTATCACTTGGTGTCAAGATTTTAACTTTGAGAATGATAAGAAATCTACTTTATATGATAATTGAAAATGCAATTTTCTACATAGAAAAAAAGAGGGGAATCTCTTCTCCCTCTTTTTTATAAGTAAATCACACTTCTTTTATTGTTCTACGGTTAATGTAGCATAAAGTTGACCTTCTAATGTATGTCCCTGTCCATCATCCAATGTAATCGTTACTAAGTAATAATCTTCTTCTACTTGTTCCATTGCTACTTCTAACATATCATCAGACTGTTCTTCTCCTAAAATATATCCTGTCACTTGATCTAATACATGTTCTTTTACTAAGGCTTCTTTTTCCTCTAAGGAAGCCTCTGGCTGATAAGTAATATCTATATTTTGAATTCCTTTTAACTCTACAAATTTTCTTTCTTTTACTGTAATTGTAATCGTTTTCTTTGTAGTAAGTTTTGAATCATTTGTTACAGAATATGTTACCTTATATTGACCTGCTTTATGTGGATTTACAGTGCCAGTTACTTTAATTCGACTTGTTAAATCTTTACCATTTGTGGCTTTTGCGGTTACTCCTTCTAATAAATCTAGAGTTTCTCCTTCTGGTATATCCGTTGTATAAATCGTTTTATTTTTTACACCACTTAATACTGGTTTCTTATAATCTCCAACGGTAATGGTAACCGTCTTCTTCACTGTTTTACCATTCATTTTCTTTGCAGAATAAGTAAGTTTATAAGTTCCTACTTTATCAGTATTTACTTTACCACTTACTTTTAATGTAGAAGTACGATTTGTGCCAGCCTTTGTCTTTGCAGTTACTCCTTTTAACGGATCAAACTCAGTTCCTAACTGAACTTTCTGGCTTTTAGCAGAAATAACCACTGCGCTATTGTCCACAACCTTTACATTAACGGTCTTCTTCGCTGTGCGCTTAATAGCATCCACAACGGAATATGTAACTTTATAAGTTCCTATTTTTTTTGTATTCACTTTACCGCTTACTTTTAGCTTACTTGTAATATTATTGCCTGCGGTATCATAAGCATTGACTCCTTCTTCTAAGTCAACCTCGTCCCCTAACTGGACAGTTTTATTTTTAGCCCCTGTAATTTCTGGACTTTTCTTTGCATATGGATTTTTTGGATCCGGATCTGTTGGACACCAGTCCATCTTATTTTTTGTATTCAGCTTTAACGCCTCTGGTTTTCCAAGTGGATCGTTTTTTGATGTACCGTTAATAATTTTAACTTCTGTTCCAAGAGGACAATTATCATAAATCCACTTGGCATCTGCAACCGTTAAACGAACGCATCCATGGGAAGCTGTCTGTCCCAATTTATTATATTGTTGCACGGATACTGTATCGTTTTTTCCGTTTTCATAATACCATACGGAATGGAATAAATATCCTCCATAAATTCTGGTACAATATTGTCCATAAGAAGGCCCCTGTAATGTATGCCAACGGTATTTGGCAGGGGTTTTAAAAGTGCCAATTGGAGTTGAATATCCAACGGAACAAATAAATGCTTTCACTGGATCTTGATACACTCCATTGACTTTACTCTTATAAACAGTTACTACATTGGTATTTTTATTTACCTGTATGTAATATGGGGAACCCGCTTGTACCTCCTGTAAGCTCCCAGTAACTGGCGCTAATAAAGAAAGTACAACAACACATGTCATAATAAGACTCAACAGTCTCTTTCTAATTTTCTCCATATCTCTACCTCCTGTCTCCTTATTATAGACAATCTTTCCTACTTTGTAAAGGTTTTACAATTCTCTCCTTTCTATTTCCCTTCAAAAACTTTTTCCACTAAATAACAATACTCTTCGTACTCCTTACTTCCTTGAAACTCCACCATTGCTTCTTGTAGTTTTCGATAGTACCATGCGATTTTTGAAGGATCTTTTTGATTAAAACAAGTAAAAATTTGCTCCCCTAATGATTCGTAATCCCTTGCCATAGAGCGAATATTTGATAATTTATCAGCAAGAGCAATTATTTTAACCTCTCTACGATGTTCTGTTTTTAAATATAAAATAGTAGAAGATTTTCTCTCTAACCACGTTTTACTTTTATCTTCACTTTCTGCTTTAATAAAACTTGTAATTCTTGCTCCAAATTCTTCTTCTAGAATTTCTTCTGTCACAGTTTTACAATCTTCTAATGTATCATGTAGAACAGCTGCTGCAATAACTTCTTCATCTTTCGTCATGCCAGATACAATTTCCATCACTTCCATAGGATGAAAAATATAGGGTACTGCCACTCCCTTTCTCACCTGACCTTCATGTGCCTTTGTAGCAAATTGAATTGCTTTTTCTACAATGGAACTTCCCCCTTCTTTTTTTCTTTTATTATCTAGAAAATACTTCATCTCTTATTTCCTCTTTCGCTCTCTCTTCTTACTATCATCCAATAACTTCTTTTACCCTATAAGTATAACATACCTTGGTTTATTTTAGACAATGACTCTATCGTCGCCTTCGCGTAAATAAATCGCTGGAAAAGCGGGGAAGAAAAATTCCCTCCCCCGCTTTTTTCAGCGTTTCTCGTTTTTTTCAGCCTCTATCTCTGCTAAAATTTTTGTCTGCACATCACTTGGCATCTGTTCATACCGACTAAATCCATAAGAATATTCTCCACTACCTCCAGTCATAGAACGAAGCACGGTAGAATATCCAATAAGTCCTGACATTGGAATATCGGCAACAATTTCTTGTCTTCCATCTTCATATGGATTCATACCAAGAACACGACCTCTTCTCTTATTTAAATCTCCCATGACATCGCCTGTTTGAGTATCGTTTACAACAACTTTAATGGACATAATCGGCTCAAGAAGGACTGGCTGAGCTTCCATAATACCATTTTTAAAAGCGGTAATAGCAGCCATCTTAAATGCCATTTCAGAAGAATCCACAGGATGATAAGAACCATCCACTAAAGTAGCTTTAATACCAACCACGGGATAACCTGCCAATGAACCTTTTAAACAGCTTTCCTGAATTCCTTTTTCCACTGCTGGAAAATAATTTTTTGGAACTGCACCACCAAAAATCTTTTCTTCAAATATATATGCTTTTTCTAAATCTCCAGATGGCTCAAATTCCATATGTACATCTCCATATTGTCCATGTCCACCAGATTGTTTTTTATATTTTCCTTGCACTTTTACTTTTTTACGTATGGTTTCTTTATATGCAACTTTCGGTTTGATTAACTCGACTTCTACTTTATAACGATTGAATAATTTACTAACAGCAACTTCTAATTGTTGTTCTCCAATTCCATATAAAAGTGTTTGATGATTTTCTTTATCATTGACTTCACGAAGTGTCAAATCTTCATCCATTAACTTATGAAGAGCAACAGATATTTTATCTTCATCTCCCTTTGTCTTTGCAACATAGCGCATAAAAGTATAAGGAATTGGATGATAAGTCTGCTCAAACTGAATCGGATTTCCTTTTACTGTCAAGGTATCTCCTGTTTTCGTTTCACTTAATTTTGCTACTGCGCCAATGTCGCCTGCATGGAGTTCTTTTACTTCTATCGCTTCTTTTCCACGGAATACATAAAGTTTTCCTAATCGCTCTTCTATCTCTTTATTGACGTTGTATAAGGTATCATCAGAATGAATAACCCCAGAACAAACTTTAAAGAATGAATATTTACCAATAAATGGATCCATTAAAGTCTTAAAGATATAAGCAGATACTGGTTTCTCCTCATCATAATCCGCTGCATATGGCTCTTCTGTCTTTACAAAGGAACCGACTAATGTCTTACTCTCTGTCTCTGGAGCAGGCAAGTATTTTCGAATACAATAAAGTAACATACGAATCCCATAAGTCATAATACCAGACCCCATTAATATAGGAATAATCGTTCCATCAATTACATTTTCTCTTAAAGCTTCTGTAATTTCTTCTTGGGTAAAGGTATCCCCATCAAAATAACGTTCCATATATTCTTCACTAGTCTCTGCTACTGCTTCTAACAACATATTACGACAAGTAATTAAATTATCATCCATAACAGAAACCGTATCGCTATCGACAAAGCTTCCATCTTCTTTGAAAATTCGACCTGCCATTTTTACAATATTGTTAAAACCAACAAACTTCTCATTTTCATAAATAGGAAGATAAAATGGAGCAATTACATTTCCATACTTTTCTTTTAATGAATTGACAATTTTCATAAAATTCGCATTGTCATCGTCCATATCCGTTACAAATACAAGACTCGGTATTTGATATCGTTTACAAAACTCAAATGCTTTTAATGTTCCAACCTCCACTCCAGACTTGCCTGAAACGACAATAACAGCCGCATCTGCTACACTTAATGCTTCATGCACTTCACCACAAAAATCAAAGAAACCTGGAGTATCTAAGAAATTGATTTTTACCCCTTCCCATTCAACGGGAAGCATTGTTGTTTGAATGGAAAACTTACGTTTAATTTCTTCTTTATCGAAATCACTGATAGTTCCGCCTTCTTCAACAGTTTTCATTCGGCTAATTAGACCTGCTGTATAGGCAATTCCTTCTATTAAGGTTGTCTTTCCGCAGCCACCATGACCAAGAATTACTACATTTCTAATATCCTTTGAAGTATACACGTTCATAAATAGCTCCTCCAATGCTGTTATATTTAGTCGAGATCAACTATAGTAATATTTTACTAAATTCTATTTCATTTTACAAGTATTTTATAGAAAATATACAATATTT
>UQVN01000125.1 GCA_900544525.1 uncultured Eubacteriales bacterium | reverse complement strand
TAATCATATAGAATAGATGTTTTTTTGTCAATATAGCAAATTATTTTTATAAATTATGCACAACTTCAACTTCTATGTCCGAGTTTCCTCTCAATTCCTCTTATCCCTGCTCATAGCTTTCTCTCTAAATCTTATGTATCCTAACGATAAAACTTTTTTTATGAAGGGAAATTGGAAATTGGCATTTTTCACAAAACTTATTTTCTTTTATTTTTCTCCTCCATTGTTTTCTTTACTCATATTCAAACGTTCTTTTTTTCTCATGTAACGCATTAAGCGTCAGATCATGTAATGCTTCTTTATGGAACTTATCCGATTCTAAAAAACGAGAATATACAATATCCACCATAACTAGGACTGGAAACTGAGGGGAGATTGCCATTCCGTTTTCTAAATATTTCTTTGATGCTACTACTAAAACTTCATCGCAAAAACGAAAACTTTTATCTCTCCTTGCGCTCATTAAAATTGTAGAAGAACCTTGGACTTTCGCCATTTGTAGGGAATTGAGCACTTCTTCATTCGTTCCGCTGACACTAATTCCAATTACGAGACAGTTTTTATCCAATAATACGGCATTCATCTTCATAATATGCTCATCTGTAATCGCCTCAATATTGACACCAAGACGCATAAATCGGAGTTTCATCTCTTGGGCAACCAACCCAGAACTTCCTTTTCCATAGACATAAATTCTATTTTTCGTAGAAAGCAACTGAACAATTCTCTCCATCTGTTCCTCATTCATCAAATGGTAAGTTTTATTTAAAAGTTCTTGGTAAGTATCTAATACTTGCATCGAATGATAGTCATGTGCTGGAAATACTTCTTTTGTCTCCTTTTCCTGCTGATAGTGAAATAAAAATTCCCGATATCCTGAATATCCACATTTTTTTGCAAAACGAGATAACGATGCTTCTGATATATAAAGCCTTTTTGAAATATTTTTTGCAGAAAAATCGCTTTCCTCCTTCTCTTTCATAAAAAAATCCGCAATGGTTTTTTCAAGAGGAGTAAAACTCTCATAAATCGATTCTATTAGTGGTATCATTGCTTGAATTTGATGTTCCATATCTACTTTCCTTTCTTTACACTTTCTCTCCCATCATTTTTCTATTTCTACTCTATTTTTTATGGTTTCGTATCACCCAATATTTTGATTTTTTATTATTCTTTTTCCACTTCCATTTATAAATCGCCTCCATTTATGAATGGAAATCTAAAACTGTTTTAATTTGTATGAATATTTTTAAAGTGATAATAAGCCCCTAACATTCCCGCTTGATTCTCATTTTGGGCAAACGCTAGTTTTGTATGAGACACCACAAATGGAATTAAATATTTTTCAAGACTGTTTTGAAGAATTGGCTCTAAATACTGTTTCTGAGCCATGATCCCACCTCCTAATATGACAATTTCTGGATTCAGTACATAGCAAATATTTGCAATTCCCATTCCTAATACATCACACATTTTTTCAATGGCTTTAATGCAAATAACATCTCCCGCTTTTGCTTGTTCAAAAATCATTTTTCCATTGAGCTCTCCTTCTTTTAGTCCTTTCTTTTTTGCTACATTTTTTACTAATACACTGCTAGCTCCAAGATCTTGAAATTCGCCTTCTGGTAAATGCATATATCCAATTTCACAACCACTTCCAGAAAACCCATGAAAGATCTCTCCACGGTACACAAAAGAACCTCCAATGCCTGTTCCAATTGTTAAGCATAAACTGCTTTCACAACCTTTTCCCGCTCCTCCATAAAATTCCGCAAGTCCTGCACAATTAACATCATTTTCCACCTCACACGGAATCTTAAACTCTTCTTCCACTCTTTCTTTGATTTTGGTCCCCGTGTAGTTTGGAATCAAGGAAGAGGCATGGATAATACAACCTTTCTTCCAGTCCACCATTCCTGCTGTTGATATGCAAATGCCTTCTATCTCATATCGGTTCTTATAATCAGCAACAATAGAATGCACTTTTTCCATAATGCCTTCTCCGCCTTTTTCTTTCGCCTCCGTTGGCATTTCATCTGTAATAAGAAATATTTCATCCTCTTTTATGATGCCATACTTTATCGATGTCCCACCGATATCAATACAAATATATTTCCTCATTTTTCTTCCTCCCATATGCACAGATACCGCAGAAAGAACTCCCTTCCTGCGGTTACTATGTGACTATTTCTCAATTTTAATTTTAAAAATTACTTTTTTATCACTGATTATATTGTTAGAAGTCGTAGTCCTTCTTTATCAATATTGATCGCTGCATTATGATCACGAGCATACGTTTGCCCACAACAAGGACAAGTAATCATGCGAACCTTCAAATCTTTTGTTACTGGATTTTTGTAACCACACTGACATAATGGACTGGATGAGAAAAATTTATCACCCTTCATAAAGAAATGACCTTTCTTCTCCTGCTTATACTTTAACATAGAACAGAACACCCCATAAGCATTATCTAAAGTTGCTTTCCCAAGTGATAAGCATTGTGACATTCCATGCATACTTAAGTCTTCTACCGATACTAAATCATACGTAACCTTTATCTCTATATGAAATACACCATTTTTATCTATATATTTATTATACCATACGTGACAGGAAAACAGGAACGAAATAGATCCCTTATTTCTATTTATGCTTATGTAAAATTAGCAAAATTTTGCTATCGCGTCTTTTACCATTTTAGCCGCTTCTTTTGCAATTTCTTTATCTTCTTTCGTTAAGTTTGTCAATGGCTCTCGAACACCACCAATATCAAATCCTTCGTTGATACGAAGAACTTCTTTAATCATTCCATACATATTTCCATGTCCAGAACATAATTTATAAATGATTTCATTAATCGCATATTGAAGTTCCCGAGCTTCTTCATTTTTGTGAGCTTTTACAAGTTCATCTGCTTTTAAGAATAATTCTGGCATCGCTCCATAAGTTCCTCCAATACCACCATCAGCACCCATCATGCGTCCACTAATAAATTGTTCATCTGGTCCATTGAATACAACGAAACTTTCTCCTCCTGCTGCTTTAAACATTTGAATATCCTGTACTGGCATAGAAGAGTTTTTCACACCGATTACTTTTTTATTTTTCTTCATTTCCTCTAACAAACTCATACTTAAAGCAGTTCCTGCTAACTGCGGAATATTATAAATAATAAAGTCTGTATTTGGTGCTGCTTTACTCATTGCATTCCAGTATTCTGCAATAGAGTATTCTGGGAGTCTAAAATAAATTGGAGGAATGGACGCGATGGCATCAACCCCTAAGCTCTCTGCATGTTTGGCTAATCGAACACTATCTTTTGTGTTATTGCATCCAACATGAGCAATTACTGTTAATTTTCCTTTCGCTACTTCCATAATGCTTTCCAATGTTTTCATTCTATCTTCTACGCTCTGATAAATACATTCTCCTGAAGAACCACAGGCATACACACCTTTTACTCCTTTTTCAATGTAATATTCGGTTAATCTTTTCACTCTTTCTTCACTTACTTCTCCATCTTCATCATAGCAAGCATAAAATGCTGGAATAACACCTCTGTACTTTTCTAAATTACTCATAATAAACCTTTCCTTTCTGCGAATTTCCGCTATCATTTATTTTTTGTGATGAATAAATATTTGAAAATAATATTTCATTTCTGTTATTTTTCTATTGAGTCAATTGCCTCTGCAAATGATTTTGTAATAAGCTGTGGCCTTGTAATAATAGAACCAACAACTACACTATAGCAACCCAGCTCAATGACTCTTTTTGCTTTTTCAGGCGTGTTAATATTTCCTTCTGCAATCACTGGATGAGAGGATTTTTCTAAAATTGTTCGGATAATTTCAAAGTCATTTTCCTCGATTTTCATCCCTTTACTCTGCTCTGTATATCCCACTAATGTAGTTCCAATAAAATCAAATCCCAATTCATCCGCATGCAATGCCTCTTCTACTGTTGAACAATCTGCCATTAAGAGCTGATCTGGATATTTCAATCGAATCTCTTTATAAAACTCATCAATTGTAACCCCATTTGGCCGAAGATCACTTGTGGCATCCACAGCAATAATCTCTGGATTCACCTCCATTAGTTCATCAATTTCTTTCATGGTAGGTGTAATATAAACCTTACTGTCATCATAATCTCTTTTTACAATACCGATAACTGGAAGATCTACATTTTTCTTAATTTCCAATATATCCTCTTTCGTATTGGCACGGATTCCTTTTGCGCCCCCTTCGTTTGCTGCTAACGCCATTCTTCCCATAATAAAGGAAGAATGAAGTGGTTCATGAGGAAGTGCCTGACAAGATACAATTAAATGACCTTTTAGCGCTTCTAAATAGTTTTCCATATGATTCCGTCCTTTCTCTCTCTAATTCCTTTTTATTTCTTACTTTCGATTTTACTAAGCTGTTCTCTTTTACACCAAGACGATACGTGAGAAACTCTCATCCTGTATTTCTCATCGGTTGTTGATTCCACTATAGCTAAATTGAATTTTAATTTCAAGCATTTTTCTATTTATGAAAATACTTTCAAAACTTACGGAGAAAACTCCATTTTTTATCCAAATATTTCAGTATAAATTTGTCGATTTTTCACAATCAATGAAAGTTATTTCAGAATCTCTTGATTTATTGAAAATAAACGAAAGAAGTCCTATAATAAGGCTAACAGAAGAATTCCTATACTATAATCAGATAGATACTCTTAAAGTCAACTTGCACATGAAACACATACTTTGTTATTACTTTTATTTTTTAGAAAAGGAGATTTATTTATGAGAATTATTGAAGCAAAAAACTATGAGGATATGAGCAAAAAAGCAGCAGAAATTATTGCTGCAAAAGTTGTTTTACATCCTAATTGCCTTTTAGGGCTTGCAACAGGCTCTACACCAGTTGGCACTTATCAAAATTTAGTTAAAAAATATAACGACGGTGAGCTTGATTTTTCCAAAGTGCGTTCTGTAAATTTAGACGAATACAAAGGATTATCAGGAGAACATGAACAAAGTTATCGTTACTTTATGAATACGAATTTCTTTGATCATATTAATATCGATAAATCAAATACCTTCGTTCCAAATGGTCTTACGGAAGATTCTTTAGAAGGTTGTAAACAATATAATGATTTATTACATTCTATGGGTGCTGTAGACCTTCAATTATTAGGAATCGGTGGCAATGGTCATATTGGTTTTAATGAGCCTTCCGATGAATTCAAAAAAGAAGTCCATTGTGTTCAATTAGCAGAAAGTACCGTAGAAGCAAATGCTAGATTTTTCGCTAGCAAAGAAGATGTTCCAAAATACGCTTATACTATGGGAATTGGCAACATTATGAGTGCGAAAACAATTTTATTATTAGCATCAGGAAAAGAAAAAGCAAATGCTATTTATGAATCCTTCTTTGGCCCTATCACACCCAAAGTACAAGGTTCTATTCTCCAACTACATACAAATGTTATTGTCATTGCAGATGAGGATGCTTTATCTATTGCCAAAGAAAAAGGAGTGTTCTAATTATGATTATTGAAAACGGACTTGTCTTTCAAGAAGATGGTTCTTATAAACAAGAACCTGTCTATATTGAAAATCATAAAATCGTATCTTCTATTGATGAAATAACCGATCGCACTACCATTGATGCAACAGGTTTAAAAGTTATCCCTGGGCTTATCGATATTCATAGCCATGGAGCATTTGGACACGATTTTTCGGATGCGGATGTAGAAGGATTAAAAACGATTTTAAAATATGAAAGATCTCACGGCATCACTTCTTATTGCCCAACTTCTATGACACTTGGAATCGATGTTTTAGAAGAGGTATTTGGAACAGCGAGCAAAGTAGGGAGTGATCCTCTTGAAGCCACCATTGTTGGGCTTAATATGGAAGGTCCTTTCCTCGATCCAGAAAAGAAAGGTGCTCATTTAAGCAAATATATTGTAAACCTTTCTTCTGAATTTTTTGATCACTGCCAAAAGGCAAGCAATGGATTGATTAAATTAGTAACCGTTGCCCCAAATGCAAAAGGCGCTATGGAATTTATTCAAGAAAAACATGAGGAAGTACATATTTCTCTTGGACATACGGCTGCTGATTATGACTGTTGTATGCAGGCATTTCAAGCAGGTGCCGATCATGTAACTCATCTTTTCAACGCCATGCCAGCCTATTCCCATCGCGCTCCTGGATTAGTGGGAGCGGCTTGCGATACCGAACATAGTTATGTAGAACTGATTACCGATGGCATCCACATTCATCCAAGCGTTGTCCGTTCCACCTTTAAAATGTTTCAAGATCGTGTTGTCTTAATTAGTGACTCCATGATGGCAACGGGAATGGAAAACGGCACTTATGAATTAGGTGGACAGGAAGTTACTGTAACTGATGGAAAAGCTACTTTATCTAACGGCACAATTGCTGGTTCTGCTACAAACCTCTTTGACTGCATGAAAAAATCCATCTCTTTTGGAGTGCCAGAAAAAGAAGCCATCCTTGCAGCAACAAAAAATCCAGCTATGAGCATCGGAATTTTTGATACCGTTGGCTCTATCTCCGTTGGAAAACGTGCGGATATTCTTCTTGTAACAGAAGATTTTGAGTTAAAACAAGTGATTTAAGCCAAAAAGAAAAACACCTAATATCGTTCTTAGTTTCTATACTAGGTGTTTTTCTTAGTTATGTTTTCTACAATATGAATTTCATTTACTTCACAGTATCTATAGATGCTTTATCAACAAGCACATAAGTGCTATTCGCTGGCACTGTCACTTTTGAACCACTTACTGTTTTTAATTGTTTTATCCCAGCAGTATTTTGATCCACAACAACTGCCCATTGATTGTCTGGAACTGTTACTTCTACGGCTCTATTATTTGCATTAAAGATAACGGCAATCGTATTCCAGCTATCTCCCACCGCTTTTCCATTTAATGTATAAGCGACTACATTTTTCTCAGTAACATCTAAGAACTTCAAATTATCTTGAATTTCTTTTGTGGAATTCATATGAAACGCTTTATGCTCTTTTCTCATAGCAATTAAGCCTTGATAGTATTCATATAAATCCTCATATTTCTGCTTTCTGCTCCAATCAATGGCATTCACGGAATCAGGGGCATTATAACTATTTTCATTGAGCGTGCCATCTGCATTCTCTTTTGTACGAGCCATCTCTTCTCCTGCATGAAGAAATGGAATTCCTTGTGAAGTGAGAACGATAGCAGCTGACATCTTATTCATGGCTAATAATTGTTGCTCTGTTGCCGTCTCATTGGCGGATTGCAGTTTATCCCAAAGCGTTAAATTATCATGTGCGGATTCATAAGTGATTGTCTGGTATGGTTCCTGTGCCCATGCTTTTGTTTGATTATTCACCTTATCCGTGTCTATCTGATCATTTGGTGTTGATGCTACAATTCCAAATTTAATTGTCTCTTCTTTATTCTGCGCTCCATCGACAAATCCATGGTCTTTTGCATCAAAGACACTCCCTTTAATTCCATCGCGAATATCATCACTGAATGCAGCAATTTGTAGTTCACCAAAATTTTTTGTATTGGCTTTTGTCGCTTGTTTTTCACTACTTAATGGCGTATCGCCTCCTGTCCATCCCTCTCCATAAATAAGAATGGAAGGATTAATTTCATTCAATGCCTCTCGAATAGCTACCATAGTATCTTGATCATGAAGTCCCATTAAGTCAAAACGGAACCCATCGATATGATATTCCTTTGCCCAATAAGTCACAGAGTCTACCATTAACTTTCTCATCATCGCTCGTTCAGAAGCCGTTTCATTTCCACAACCAGAGCCGTTAGAAAATTCGCCTTTTTCATTTTGACGATAATAATAATTTGGTACAGCCTTATTTAACTCGGAATCAGAAGTTGCTCCTGTGTGATTATAGACAACGTCCATAACAACGGAAATTCCTGCTTTATGGAGTTCTTGTACCATTTTTTTATATTCTGTAATTCTTGTCTTTCCATCATAAGGATCGGAAGAATAGGAGCCTTCTGGCACATTATAATTTTTTGGATCATACCCCCAATTATATTGTGCTTCCTCTAACTTTGTTTCATCAATGGATTGATGATCAAAGCTTGGGAGGAGGTGAACGGTTGTAATACCTAATTCTTTCAAATGAGAGATACCCGTTTTCACATCCGTATTTGGAATCGTTGTATTGGCTTCCCAAACACCTGCATACTTTCCTTTGTTTTCTTTTGAAACTCCACAATTACCAGCAATGGAAAAATCCCTGATATGCATTTCATAGAGAATGGAATCCGTTGGATTTTCTACCTTTGGTCGTTTTTCATTGGAAAATCCCTCTGGATCGGTAGAATCTAAATTAACAACCATAGCCCTTGTTCCATTGACTCCAACTGCTTTTGCATAAGGATCCACAACAGACTGTTTCTTTTTATTGTGTGTTACTTCATATGTATAGTAAGTGCCATCTAAATTCCCTTTTTTTGTAGCCGTCCAAACACCATTTTTACCTTTCTTCATGGCAAGTGTACTTGTAGTTTTCTCTGTATTTTTTCCATCCTTTCCATAAAAAGTAATGGAAACATTATCGGCAGTTGGCGACCAGAAGACAAATTTCGTCTTTGATTTTTGATAAAGTGCTCCTAACTGTCCTTGATAGGTATACTGCTTCGTAAAATTTTTGCTATTATAGAGTTCCCCAATCGTAATTTCTTTCTTATTTAATCCTTGAACTTCTAATGTATAAGTTTTATCTGGAAGCATATTATTTTTTAATACTAGTGTTCCACCCATACCATCTTTATCTAATTTTACACTTTTGACTGGAATTTTACGTACTCCATGATACCTTTGAATCGTAAATTTATCTTTCTTTGTTATCTTTTGATTGGTTTCAAAGGAAACCGTATTTAAGGAATCAAATTTCGCAGTTGTGACTCTTGGCTTTTTTAAATCTGCAATGGCTTTTTGAGCGGATGCAAGTGTTGTATACACAGTATCAATGCCTTCAATCACATAAATATCTCCTGTACCATCGCTTTTTAATTTACTTTTATCAACAAAGCGATCGGCATTTCCTTCTTTTTGTGACCAGTCTGACTTTCGAACGATAAATCCAATCGGTGTCTCTTCTGAAACATTTTCAAATTCTATTGTTCCCTTTTTCCCAAATTCATCTTGACTATCTAGTGCAAAAGCCACCCCTTCTGGTGCCCATGCCCAAATATCCCAATCATCATATTTGTTATCAAATCGATAATAATGTAACGTAACCGCTACTTTACTTCCTACTTCCTTTGTCATTGTCATTTGACTCTGTTTTGCAGATACTGGCATAATGCTTGTAAAAATAACGGTTATGGCCAATAATACACTGAAACATAAAGTTAAGATGCCTTGTTTTCTTCCACTCTTTTTCATACCTTTCCTCCTAAAATTATTTTTTCATTACTTAAATACTAATATTAGTATAAAAATAGTATAGCAATGAAACTTTGAAAGGA
>UQVN01000124.1 GCA_900544525.1 uncultured Eubacteriales bacterium | reverse complement strand
TATACTGATAAAAAATATTACTATAAAATTCTTTAAAAGAGAATGGAGAAAAGAAGGAGAAAGAAAATGATTTTTGATGAAATAAAAAACATTGGACAATACAAAGGAATTTCTAAAAACTTAGATACTGCTATCTGCTTTATTGAGAAAACAGATTTAGAAACACTTCCACTTGGAAAAACAGAAATCGATGGCGATAATGTATATGTAACGGTTATGAATGTGGAAACAAAAGATGCAAGTGAATTAGGATTTGAAATCCATAAACAGTATATGGATATTCAATTAGACTTAGAAGGAACAGAAAAGTTTTATATTGGACTTGGTAAAAAAGAAGCGACAGCTCCTTTCCAAGAAGAAAATGACTTTGGGCCATGTAAGGTAGAACAACAAGTGGAATGTGTTATGGGAAAAGGAAAATTTATCGTTTGTATGGTAGAAGAAGCACATCTTCCAAGTGCAAAAGCAGGAGATGACTGCAAAGTAAAAAAAGCCGTATTTAAAGTAAAAAATGATATTCAATAAAGAGTAAAAAGGTGGATAGAAAGGAAGATTGAAATGGAACAATTAATGAATTTTCTCGATAAGAGTGTATCCCCTTATCATGCAGTAGAAGAATGTAAAAAACAATTAGAAGAAAGTGGTTTTGAAGAACTTCGCTTAGAAGAGAGATGGGAAATAAAAGCAGGTGGAAAATATTTTGTAAGCCCTTATCCATCTATGGCGATTGCCATTACCGTTGGTGATTTAAAAGCAGGGGAAACGGTGTTAAGAATCGGAATGGCACATACGGATCAACCGATGATGAAAATTAAGCCAAATGCAGAAATGACACAGAAAAAATATATGAAATTAAATGCAGAAAAATATGGCGGATTAATTTTAAATACATGGCTTGATCGTCCTCTTGGAATTTCTGGAAAAGTAGTATTAAAAAGTGAACAAGTATTTAAGCCAGAAGTGCGTTTCTTTGATTCAAAACGCCCTGTATTAGTGATTCCTAATTTAGCAATTCATATGAACCGTGATGTGAATCAAGGCGTTGCATTAAATCCACAAACCCATATGCTTCCATTGTTTGGATTAGCAGGGGAAGAAATGGATGAACACTACTTTACACAATATATTGCAAAAGAATTAGGAGTAAAGGCAGAAGATATTTTAGATTATGATCTCTTCGTTTATAACTATGAAAAATCTCAAAAAGTTGGAGTACAGGAAGAACTTTTATTAGCACCAAGAATTGATAACTTAGCCAGTGTTTATGCTTTATTAGAGGGAATTAAATGCTCTGATCCAAAGAACAATATCCATATTGCGGGATTTTTTGATCATGAAGAAGTGGGAAGCAGAAGTAAACAAGGAGCGGATTCTAGCCTTTTATCTATGGTAATTGAACGCATTATGGAGGCTTCTCATTTGGATAGACAAGCCTTTATGCAAGCAGTTGCAGGAGGATTTATGTTATCTGTTGATGGTGCTCATGCCCTTCATCCAAACTATGCAGAAAAAAATGATCCAACAACGATGACACTTCTTGGAGATGGCGTTGTTATTAAACAAAGTGGAACACAAAGATACTTATCCGATAGTGAAGCAACAGGAATTTTAATGCAACTTTGTGAGAAAAATAAGATTCCATTCCAAAAACAGATCAATCGTTCTGATGTAATGGGTGGACAGACATTAGGACCAATTGCTAATGCTTATTTACCAATGATGGGAGAAGACTTAGGAATTTGTATGTTAGCGATGCACTCCTCTATGGAAACAGCATCTTGTGCCGACTGTGAAGCATTAGTAGCTTTTGCAAAAGCATATTATCAAGAATAAATATAAAAAAGAATAAAATACTTTCATAGAAAAAGCGGTGGTAAAAATACCATCGCTTTTTAACGTCTTATACTTAATATCCACAAGGTTCGCCAACGAGAATAACTTTAATTCTACCTTTTACACGGGAAAAACGAGTAGTTACTAATTGGCAACACATACAGGATGGAGATTTACAATCAGAGCAAAATCCATTGACATGGCAAGGAGTTGCTGTGTTTAAACGTGCCGCATTTAATGGAGCAGCCACGTTTCTTGCACGATCGTAAGCATTTTTTTCGTCTGTTACAACTTTATTTAAACTAGCGATGACGATAACATTGTCTGGACCATTACAAAGACAGGCAACACGATTTCCATTTCCATCTACATTTACTAATTCTCCATCTAAAGTAATTGCATTAGCGCTCATTAAAAAGTTATCCGCTGTAATAATTTTAGCAAACATTTCTTTTTGTTCTTTTGGAGTTTTGGCAGTCATACGATCATAAATTACATACTTATCTGCATTATTTTTTAAGTAATCCATAAGACCGATTTCTTCCATGGTCATAGAACCACCCCAGCCGATAGAGCTACCTTCTTGTAGATAAGAAATCGCTTTTTGACAGGCTTCTTCTTTGGTAGCACAATAGCACGCCTCAAAATTTCTTTTTTCCATACGAGGGATTAAGGAATTGGCTAATGTTTGATTATATTCTTCTCTTGGTGTCATAAAAAAACCTCCTTGTAATGATAAATTATAATGATGTATTAATGATTAGTATACTAAAGTTATTTTTAAAGTACAAGTTCCGTGCCTTCAAGTAGGGTGTTCTCTTGTAAAAATATAAGAATAATGGTAAAATAAAGACCAAACATTGACATTGTATGGTAATAAAAAGAGTTTGATTCTTATAGCAGATATAGGCAAGGAAAAGAATAGCCCATATTTATCGAATGAGTGCCTGATAAAAGAGGAAAAAATTGTTCGTTATGTATGGTCTTTTTTCATGTTCGAGTAAGAAAATAGAAGAATTAGAAGAAAGAGGCGAGTCGTTGAAGAGTTTATTTATTGCAGAAAAACCAAGCGTTGCACAGGAGTTTGCAAAAGCGTTAAAGTTCAATACATCAAGAAAAGATGGGTATTTAGAATCGGAACATGCAATTGTTACATGGTGTGTAGGACATCTTGTAACGATGAGTTATCCAGAAGTTTATGATGAAGCATTGAAAAAATGGAGTTTTGATACGTTACCCTTTCTTCCAGAAACTTTTCGCTATGAAGTGATTCCAGCGGTGGCAAAGCAATTTCAAATCGTAAAAAATTTGCTGAATCGAGAAGACGTCGATAAGATTTATGTATGTACAGACTCAGGACGAGAAGGAGAATATATTTATCGACTTGTGGATCAAATGGCAAATCCTGTTGGAAAAGAAAAAAGAAGGGTTTGGATTGACTCCCAGACAGAGGAAGAGATTCTAAGAGGAATTAAAGAGGCGAAATTATTATCCGAATATGATAATCTAGCAGCTTCTGCATATTTACGAGCAAAAGAAGATTATTTAATGGGAATTAATTTTTCAAGGGCGTTAACGTTAAAGTATGGATACGCCATTCGAAATTATTTAGGAAAAGATAGAAATGTAGTAATCGCTGTTGGTCGAGTTATGACTTGTGTTCTTGGTATGATTGTGCGAAGAGAGAGAGAAATTCGCACTTTTGTTAAGACACCATTTTATCGGGTGTTAGCAAAGACGATGTATGAAGGTCAGATGTTAGAAGCGGAATGGAAAGCCGTGGAGGGCAGTAAATACTTTGGCTCACCTGTCCTTTATAAAGAGAACGGATTTAACAAAAAAGAAGATGCCGAGCAGTTAATTGCCTTATTAAAACAAAATCCACCACTAGAAGGAATCGTTCATTCGGTGGAACGAAAGAAAGAAAAGAAAAATCCACCTCTTTTATATAACTTAGCAGAGTTGCAAAATGAGTGTTCCAAATTATTTAAAATCAGTCCGGATGAGACGTTGCAGATTGTACAACAACTTTATGAAAAGAAATTAGTGACTTATCCAAGAACCGATGCGAGGGTGTTATCAACGGCGGTGAGTAAAGAAATTTATAAAAATATTAATGGCCTTATAAAATATGGGGTTTTATCAGGAAACGCTACGGAAATTATGCAAAAGAAATCTTATCAAAATCTTGCTAAGACAAGATATGTAAACGATAAATTAATTACGGATCACTATGCCATTATTCCAACTGGACAAGGGATATCAGCATTGAATAGCGTTTCTCAAAAGCACCAACAAGTATATGAAATTATTGCAAGAAGGTTTTTAAGTATTTTTTATCCACCAGCAGAATATCAAAAGGTAAGCATTGATTATGAAAGAGAAAAAGAGCATTTCTTTGTAACTTTTAAAGTATTATTAGAAGAAGGATATTTAAAGGTGGCAAGACATTCTTTTGGTAGAAAAAAAGCGGACAATGCAGGAGACAGTGAAGAGCAAGCGACTTCCTGTGATAAAGCATTATTAGAGGCATTAAAGACGTTGAAAAAAGGATGTAAATTAAACATCGAGAAATTAGAAATAAAAGAAGGCGAAACATCACCGCCAAAACGTTATAATTCAGGTTCTTTAATTCTTGCAATGGAAAATGCAGGGCAGTTAATTGAAGATGAAGAATTGCGAGCACAAATTAAGGGAAGTGGCATTGGAACGAGTGCAACACGAGCGGAAATCATTAAGAAATTAGTGAATAACAACTACATTTCCTTGAATAAAAAGACACAGATTATTACGCCAACCCAAATGGGAGAAATGATTTATGATGTTGTCCTTGTGTCAATGAAGGCTTTGTTAAATCCAGAGTTAACAGCCAGCTGGGAAAAAGGACTTTCTTATGTAGCAGAGGGAACGATTACGGAAGAAGAATATATGGAGAAGTTAAATGGATTTGTGGCAAGGAGAACTGATGCAGTAAAGCAAGTTAATTATCAATCTATGCTTCGAGGAATGTTTGAGCAATCCGCTGTTTTTTATCAACAAGAAAAGAAAGGAAAAACAGGGAAAGCAAAGGTAACAAAAGAGAAAGAATAATACAAAAGAAAATTGCTTTAGAAATGAAAGAGATTATGATATGATAAAAGCGTTATAAGCAAAAATACAAAAGAAAACGATTTTACGAAAACTTTTATAGAAAAGAAATAAAGTCACAGTAAAATAATATAGAACAAATAAGATAGAACCAATATCATAGAACAAAAAAAATAGAGTATAGAAGATAGAGTATAGAAAAAAGGAGTGTTACCATATGAAGGAATTAACAATTAAAGCGTTGTATCAAGATCTGAATCAAACAATGGCAAAAGAAACGTTAGAAAGCAAAGAATATCCATGGGAGGTATTACCTCTGATTCACGATATGATTTTAGAAATTGGAAAGACATTAAGTGAAGAAGAGTATGATCATTTAGAGGGTGATATTTGGATTGCAAAAAGTGCGAAAGTTGCTAAGACAGCGTGCATTAATGGTCCTGCTATTATTGGAAAAAATGCAGAAGTGAGACACTGTGCCTTTATTCGTGGAAATGCCTTAGTCGGAGAAGGAGCGGTTGTTGGAAATTCTACAGAATTAAAAAATGTTATTTTATTCAACAAAGTGCAAGTACCACATTATAATTATGTAGGGGATTCTATTTTAGGATATGGATCTCATATGGGAGCAGGGTCTATTACTTCTAATGTAAAATCAGACAAAACACTTGTAACAATCAAAGTAGGAGATTCTATCATTGAAACAGGAATTAAAAAAGTGGGGGCCATGTTAGGCGATCACGTAGAAGTCGGTTGTGGAAGTGTGTTAAATCCAGGAACTGTCATCGGAGCGGATACCAATATCTATCCACTTTCTATGACAAGAGGTTACATTCCAAAAAATAGTGTTTATAAAAACCAAGGTGAGATTGTCGAAAAGACAAAATAGGGGAGAAGGGCGATGCAGAAGAAAAGACAAGCACTTATTGCAGGAATTTTGTTAGCCACTTTGAGTATATCAGTGACAGGGTGTAAAAAAGAGCCAACACAAGAGGAAGTAGAACAATCTGAATATTATACGGACTTACTAAGTCAGTATAATAAAGTCAAAAAAGAAAATAAAAAGCTAGAAGCCGCACTGGAAGAAGCAACTGCAGAAAGTCCAGAAGATATCGAGGTAGAAGCATTGCTTGATAAAGTGAGTCGAGATAGCTTAATTAAAGTGGAAGTGGCTTATGGAGATACGACAACTGGCAGTGTTTTTACAGAAAATAAAGGAGTTTTAGAGTTTGCCAATGCTTTAGCTAGCAGTGCAGATGTTATTGATATTTATACACCAGATGATATTCGATTAAATTATGAGCAACGTTATACCTACACGTTGTATGATGAGGATAACTCTGTTTTTGAGTTAGAAGTTTATGATGGGGATTATGTGATTTTTAAAGATCTACCAGAGCGTGTTTTTTATGTCTATGAGGCAAGTAAATTTGGAGATGCTTTTTTAGAAAGAAGAGAATATTATCCAACTCTTTCAGCAAGAGCCAAGATGGCAGAAAGTTCGATTATTGTACGAGGAGAGAAGGCGTATGATAGTAAAACGGCATATAAAGTTGTAAGTTATATTAATTCTATGGAAAAAGAAACAATTAGTGGAAAAAATATAAAGGAATTAAAGACAAACTATCTATTTTATTATCATGGTGAAGTCTTAACGTTAGGGATTGGAAAAAAAGTAATTATGATCCAAGATTCCGAAAAAAAGACGTTTTATAAAACCGATGAAGAGACGGTGAAAGGGTTAAAAAATATTTTTTCAGGAAAGTCATAAGCCTCGTATTAAGACAAATTATGGTATATTATAGCAACTAGGATGGAAAAAACCAGTTGAGTTTCGTCAAAATACCCAATAAATTTTGTATTTTTTTACAAACAATAATTTAAAAAGAGTCGTTTTTAGGTCAAAAAGCTAGTTTGTGAAAAAAACGACGAAACCTATGGACGAAATGCAAATTTTGTGAGAAAATAAATGTGTTAATATTTATTTTGGACGGAAGGTTCCAAAAGATTCCCAAGGGACAATAGGTGGCTAGAAGCAATACTAGGAAACTGGTAAGCCATTTTGAGCAAGAACTCTTGGAGAATTTAAAGATTTAATAACCGAAAGGAGTTTCAACATGATTTATTCACATGAAGTAGAAAAAATGTGTACAGTTAAACAAGGTGTTGCTCACGGTGCAGCTCCTATCCCAGAAGAAGCAAAATGGGTACAGGCAAAAGAAGTTAAAGATATTTCTGGTTTAACACACGGTATTGGTTGGTGTGCACCACAACAGGGAGCTTGTAAATTAACTCTTAACGTAAAAGAAGGAATTATCCAAGAAGCATTAGTTGAAACAATTGGATGTTCTGGTATGACACACTCTGCTGCTATGGCATCAGAAATTTTACCAGGAAGAACAATTTTAGAAGCTCTTAACACAGACTTAGTTTGTGATGCTATCAATACAGCTATGAGAGAATTATTCTTACAGATCGTTTACGGAAGAACTCAGAGTGCTTTCTCTGAAGAAGGTCTTCCAATCGGTGCTGGTCTTGAAGATTTAGGAAAAGGATTAAGATCTCAGGTAGGTACAATGTACGGAACTCTTGCAAAGGGACCTCGTTACCTTGAAATGGCTGAAGGTTATGTAACAGGAATCGCTTTAGATGAAGAAGATCAGATCATCGGTTATCAGTATGTAAGCCTTGGAAAAATGACAGATTTCATCAAAAAAGGTGATGATCCTAATACAGCATACGAAAAAGCTAAAGGTCAGTATGGTAGAGTAGATGATGCAGTAAAAATCATCGACCCAAGAGAAGAATAATCAAGGAGGAAACGTACAATGCCATTATTTGAATCATATGAAAGAAGAATTGACAAAATCAATGCAGTATTAAACAGCTATGGTATCTCTTCTATCGAAGAAGCGAAAAAAATCACAGAAGATGCTGGTTTAGATGTATATGATCAGGTTAAAAAAATTCAGCCAATCTGTTTTGAAAATGCTTGCTGGGCATACATCGTAGGTGCAGCAATCGCTATCAAAAAAGATTGTAGAAAAGCAGCAGATGCTGCAGCAGCAATTGGTGAAGGTCTTCAGGCTTTCTGTATTCCAGGTTCTGTTGCTGACCAACGTAAAGTAGGTCTTGGACACGGTAACTTAGGTAAAATGTTATTAGAAGAAGATACAGATTGTTTCTGTTTCTTAGCTGGTCACGAATCTTTCGCAGCTGCAGAAGGTGCTATCGGTATCGCAGAAAAAGCGAACAAAGTTCGTCAAAAACCACTTCGTGTTATCTTAAATGGTCTTGGAAAAGATGCTGCTCAGATTATCGCAAGAATCAACGGATTCACATATGTTGAAACTCAGATGGATTACTACACAGGTGAAGTGAAAGAAGTATTCAGAAAAGCATACTCTAACGGAGCTCGTGCAAAAGTTAACTGCTACGGTGCAAATGACGTTCGTGAAGGTGTAGCTATCATGCACAAAGAAGGTGTAGATGTATCTATCACAGGTAACTCTACAAACCCAACAAGATTCCAACACCCAGTTGCTGGTACATACAAAAAAGAATGTATCGAAATGGGTAAAAAATACTTCTCTGTTGCATCAGGTGGTGGTACAGGACGTACACTTCACCCAGACAACATGGCAGCAGGTCCAGCTTCTTACGGTATGACAGATACATTAGGACGTATGCACTCTGACGCTCAGTTTGCTGGTTCTTCTTCTGTACCTGCTCACGTAGAAATGATGGGACTTATCGGTGCTGGAAACAACCCAATGGTTGGTATGACAGTAGCTGTTGCCGTTTCTATCGAAGAAGCAGCGAAAGAAGGTAAATTCTAATTTTATTAGAAAATAAACCAACTTTATAGGTTGCTAAAACCAATAAAATAATAGAAAGAATAGTTATTTATAAAACTAGACTTATAAACCCAGTAGGATGTATATTCTTACTGGGTTTTTTATGTTATAAAAAAGTACCATATAGCAAATGGTGTATTTCTAAAAGTAATTGAAAATGGCAAGGAGTGTGTCATATACACTTTGTTTTGTACTATATATTTGTGAATACTATATAAAAAATTAGACTTGTTTTAAATGCTTTTCTAGTATGATATACTATAATAAAAGGAAGTGATTCAATAAAAAGAATCCAAGCCGAAATAATTAAGAAAATTTTTTACAACAACAGTAGAAGAATTTATAAGGGGTTATTTGAAAGTAATACAGACCTTCTTAAGAATGTGTGAATGTCAATCTGAATTAGCTTAAATATCTGAAAGTTCTAGATAGATAATAGAAAGAAGTATCGACGACGAGAGAAGGAATTGTGAACAAATGAAATATAGAATGAGAAAAGAAGAATTGGGTTTAGAAAATAGAGTGTGAAAATATGAAAAAATATATGTTAGGTAGCAAAATATTGAGAATTTATTTTATGGGATTTTTGACAATGATTGTTGTTTCTGTGGTGGGGTTTGCAGTTATAAGTAATCGTATGTATACACAGCAAGTAATTAATTTTTGTGAAAATGTAGTAAGGTTGAATTTGGATATCTTAGATAATAAATTGTTATCAATTCAAGAGAGTCAAAGGACTATTACAGAAGATTCACAGTT
>UQVN01000123.1 GCA_900544525.1 uncultured Eubacteriales bacterium | reverse complement strand
GAATCAGGTGAAAGTCCTGAACGATCCGGTCACTGTAAAAGAGGAGTTTCGTTTTATTATTTTAACAGCCATTGTGATGAAAATCATGAGAAGGTGGAAACGAAGGCGTAGATACTTAAGTCAGGAAACCTGCTTGATATGGGATAGATGAAGCTTCCGATGAAGGCAACACCTAAAATACACTTCCGTAAGTAAGTGTATTTTCTGATGCCTGTTTAATACAGGCTTTTTTTATTTCATAGGAAAGACCTTGTTACATTAATTTATAAAAGTATCGATTTCTTATAAAATAAAAAGGCACTACGCGCAAACTGTTACTAATGCGTAGCTGATAGATGAAAAACAGGTATAAGATCGTATTCTAAAAAGAAAAGTTGTTCTCCCATTATCAAGAAAGAAAAAGGAGAAGAAAAATGAAAAACAAAAAGATGAGAAAGAAATTGATGGCAGTAACAATGGCAGCACTTCTTGCATTTGGAGGAACTGCATGCGGTTCAAATAGTTCAAAAGGAAATAATAGTGGGGATTCGGAGCGGAAAGATGTTGAAAGTATTAAGAAAGAAAATCAAGTAAAAACAACACAAAATACGAAAAATCAAGAAGGTGAATCCACGAAGAAGACAACATATCCATTGACCATTACCACTTATGGCACCGATGGTTCTGAGTTAACAACCATCTATGAAAAAGCTCCAGAGAAAGTGGTGGCAGTATATCAAGGTTGTATTGAAACGATGTTAGCATTAGGATTAGAAGATCGTTTGGTAGCCACAGCAGGACTTGATAATGAAGTGCCAGATAGTCAAAAGGAAGCATTTTCGAAAACAAATTATTTAGATGAGTTTACGCCATCTTTGGAAACAGTGACTATGCTAGAGCCTGATATGATTTTTTCTTGGGGTTCTTTGTTTAAAGAGGGAACGTTAGGCGATACAAGCGATTGGGTAAAAAAAGGAACCAATCTTTATATGAATACAAATACTCATCCAATGCAAAATGGAGAAAGTTATAATAAAACATTAGAAAATGAATTTACAGATATTTTAAATATCGGAAAGATTTTTGATGTTCAAGATCGGGCAGAAGCAATTGTAAATGATATGAAGAAGAGCATTGCAAAGGTAGAAGAAAAAACTGTGAGTCAAAAAGAAAAACCAACCGCTCTCATTTTAGAATCAGGAAAAGATGGATTTACAAATTATGGGAAAACAAGTCTTGGCGGAGATATGGTTACGAAGTTAGGAGGAGAATTAGCAAATCCTGATGCTTCTCAAGTAGGAAAGGAAGATGTGATTGCAGCAAATCCTGACGTTATTTTTGTTGTCTATATGCCATATTCTGGGGATGACAAAGAACAAGTAAAACAAGAAAAATTAGATGTTATTTTAAAAGATAAGACGTATGCGAGTTTAGATGCTGTGAAAAACGGACGTGTTGTCCCAATTATGTTAAGTGAAATGTATGCCAGTGCAACAAGAACAAAAGATGGAATTATTACGTTTGCAGAAGGACTTTATCCAGAGATTGACTTAAAACTGAGATAAGGGAAGAAAAATGAAGGGAAAGAAATATGATAAAAAAGAAAGTGAGTGAACGAAGAAAACTTTCTTCCAAACAATATAATGGAATACTTCTCATATTGTTGTTTCTATTACTGTTTTCCATATCGGTATCGGTTACTTTTGGAAATGCCAATATTACATGGAAAGAAGTGTATGGCGTCATAGGTTATGAGCTTTTTCATATCAATGGGCTGTCCGAATTTGCAACAGGAGCCATTCATGACGTTGTATGGTTGATTCGGTTTCCAAGAGTTATGTTAGCCTTGGCAATCGGTATGGGATTATCCGTTTGTGGGACAGTGATGCAAGCGGTTGTGAAAAATCCGCTAGCCGATCCTTATATTTTAGGGGTATCTTCAGGGGCATCTATGGGTGCAACTCTTGGAATTTTATTTGGAGTTGGATATTTATTTGGAACAAATTTTGTAGGAATTGTTGCATTTTTAGGAGCGATGTTGACTTCGTTTTTTGTGCTTTTTATTGCAAATATAAGGGGAAGAGCAAATACAGGAAAATTGATTTTAATGGGAATGGCAGTAAGTGCGGTATGTTCTGCCATTTCAAATTTTGCTATTTATATTGCCAATGATAATAATGCGACTACAGAAGTATTGTTTTGGACATTAGGTAGTTTAGCAAGTGCAAAATGGGATAAAGTTGTTGTGATTCTCCCACTTCTTATCATAGGAACTCTTATTTTCTGGTCCCAATATCGTAATCTTAACTTAATGCTTCTAGGAGATGAAGCAGCAATTACCCTTGGAACGGATTTACAAAAGGCAAGGAATCTCTATATGATTTTAGCATCTCTTATGATTGGTTTTTGTGTGTATGCTTCGGGAACCATTGGATTTGTTGGTCTTATTATCCCTCATGCCATGAGAATGTGTTTTGGAACGGATCATAAACGACTGATTCCTGTTTGTGCTATTGTTGGAGGAATTTTTTTAATATGGGCCGATGTTTTATGTCGTGTTATTTTAAAAAATTCAGAATTACCACTAGGAATTTTAGTTTCTATCATTGGGGCACCTTGCTTTATTTATTTAATGCTAAAACATTCTTATGGATTTGGAGGTAGAGATTCATGAAAATCTCAGCGGAAGAGATTCAATTATGTTTTGGAAAAAAAGAAATTTTAAAAAACATATCCATTCATGCTAAGGAAAAAGAATTCATAGGAATTATTGGACCAAATGGCAGTGGAAAATCCACGTTTTTAAAGTGTGTTTATCGAGTATTAAAGCCAGATAATGGATGTATCCTATTAGATAATGAAGCGATACAAGAGATGAGTTATAAAAAATCATCAAGAAAAATGGCGGTGGTAGCACAGCATAATCATTATAATTTTGATTTCACGGTGTTTGATATCGTGCTTATGGGGCGTTCTCCTCATAAGAAGGTTTTCGAAAGAGATACTACAAGTGACTATAAAATCGTAGAAGAAGCATTGAAAATGGTAGGAATGGAAGCGTTTAAAAACAGGAGTTTTTCTACTCTTTCTGGAGGAGAACAACAAAGGGTGATTTTGGCAAGAGCTTTAGCACAGCAGACGCCATGTCTATTGTTAGATGAACCGACAAATCATTTGGATATTACCCATCAGTTACAACTTTTGCGAATTGTAAAAAATCTAAATATTACGGTGATTTCAGCAATTCATGATTTAAATATTGCAGCCATGTTTTGTGATCGATTATATGTATTAAAAGAAGGTACCATTGTAGCAGAAGGAAAACCAGAAGAAGTGCTAACAAAGGAATTAATAAGAGAAATCTATCAAGTGGATAGTGAGATTGTAAAAGATAGTAATGGACAAATGCATATTTTATTTTTATAGAGATTGATGAACAATGGGAGTAGAAGAGAGTTTCTGCTCCTATTTTGTATTTAAAGTAGCTAAGAGTGTGCAACACATACTTTATCCTGATGGTAACAAATGATTTAGAGGAAAATAGAACGATTTATTATTTGGAGATTAAAAGAGAATACAGTATAATACAAATAATGAAAGAGAAAAGAAAAAGGTAATAGAAAGATAACGATATTAAAAGTAATTATAAAATCATAAAAAATAGGGAGAAGTAAATATGGTAGAGAAATTGAGGAACACAAAAAAAGCAAAGGCTTTATTTGGCGATTGGGAAGAAACACTCATTTTGTCTTGTATGCAAGAGATTATGGGGGAAATATATGTGGATAATCAAGAAAATCCATTGTCTGCTATGGCGATACTTGGAGATTTTGTGTTTTTCGCTGGAAAAGTAAATAGAGAATTCGTCTTATTTAAGACTGATTGGTGTAAACAAAATTTTATCATTATGGTGCCACAAAATGAGGAGTGGGGGAAAATGATAGAAGACTGCTATAAGGAAAAGGCAAATAAGGTGTCAAGATATGCGATAAAAAAGCAGCCTAAGATCTTTCATGAGGCAAAATTACAAGAAATAATTAAGAAGTTGCCTGATGGCTATGAATTAAAAATGATAGATGAAGATATCTATAACCAATGTAGGGAAAATGATTGGAGTCGGGATTTGGTATCCCAATATAAAGATTATGAAACTTATAATAAACTTGGTTTAGGTGCGGTTATTTTAAAGGATGGAGAGATAGTTTCAGGAGCGTCATCCTATATAACTTATAAACATGGAATTGAAATAGAAATTGATACAAAAAAACAATATCGGAGAAAGGGATTGGCTTCTATTTGTGGGGCAAAATTGATCTTAGAATGTCAAAAAAGAAATCTGTATCCTAGTTGGGATGCCCAAAACTTATGGTCAGTGTCGTTAGCAGAAAAGTTAGGATATGAATATAGTCATGCCTACACCGCCTATGAGGTAGTTGGACATTAAATAGTTCTTATTCGTTTTTCAGGGAAATGCTCTATGACATAAAAAATGTTAAAATCACTATAACATTATTTTAGTAAAAGAAAGGATAACTATATTATTTGAGAAAACATACTATTTTAAGGAAAGTTTTAATCTTCATTTGTTGTATTATTTTTTGCTATTCTGGATGGCAGCTTTTTTGTTATTATTATGAGACAAGAACTTCAAAAGAGGAATTTCAAACATTAGAAACTATTGCTTTTGAAGAAGTAAAAGATGAATCAGAAACCATAAAGGACACAGGAGAAAAACAACAGCAAGAAGAGAAAAAATTCCAATATGAGAAGTTAAAAGAACAAAATGAAGATATTCTTGGATGGATAACGATAGAAGATACGAGAGTTGATTATCCAGTTATGTATCGAAAGGACGACAATGAGTTTTATCTTCATCATAATTTTCAAAAAGAATACTCAATAACTGGTGCACCATTTGTAGATGGGAACTGGAATCCAAAGTCAAAGACGGATAATTTAATAATTTATGCCCATCATATGAAAGATGGAAGTATGTTTGCTGACTTGATGAAATATGAAGATTCAGAGTTTTATGAGCAACATAAACAAGTGACACTTTATGTAAAGAATGAAAAGCATACCTACCAAATTTTTGCAGTATGCCGTGTGAGCGCGGACTATGAACAAGAATTTTATAATATGATGCAATTGGAACAAGAAGAGTACGAATCTTATTTAGAAGCAATAAAAGAAAAGGCATTATATGCTACCGACTCTTATCCCAAAAATCAAGAGAAATTATTATTACTTTCCACTTGTGAATATTCACAAGAAAATGGCAGATTAATTGTGTTAGCAAAAGAATTGATATAACAATTAGTATAAGAAATAGAACAAGTTAGAAATTGGGGCTACCGCATTAAGAAAGTACAATACAAACTATAGTAAGGATTCCTAGTGGAACGATCTATCTTTTGTCTGTATGGCGCTTGGTGCGGCAGCCCCCAATTTTTATGAATCTATTAGGTTCTCAGAATGTGCCTATACGGTTGTTTTGTCATCCATAGATATAATAACATCTGAAATATGTTTTAAAAATAAGTCTCGAATTTCTTGATATTCCCCAAGACCTTTTAAGTGACACTGTACATCATATCCAGCAGCGAGAAACTGGGTTTTCCAAGAATCTATGTCATCTCCAGCCATATCATTTGTAGCATGATCTCCAGATACAATCATGAATGGTGCAAGGTGAACACGTTTTGGAGCATATTGTTTGACCATTGACAAAACAGAATCAATGGTAGGATAAGCTTCAACCGTTCCAACAAAAATATTTTGATACCCTTTATCTTTGAATGTATAGTCAAGAGCTGCATATATAGAGTTGGAGTAATGAGTCGTTCCATGTCCCATTAGAACGAGAGCCTCCTCTTTTGTTAAATAAGAAAATTGTTTGTGAATTGCTTCAATTACAATATCGTTATCTTCGGTTGTCGTTAAAAGCGGAGTGCCAAATCGAATGGTAGAAAAAGAAGAAGAATAGAAAAGAGCATCTTGTATCATAAGCTCATTTTCAATTCCGTTAATCACATGAGTTGGCTGTACAATAACATCCGTGATACCTTCGTTTTTCATTCGAACCATAGCTTCTTTTACAGTATCATAGTGAATATTATCTCGTTTTTTTAATTTTTGAAGAATCATACCACTTGTCCAAGCACGATATATTTTATAATCTGGATAAGCAGTAGCGATTTCTTGTTCAATAGCATCAATTGTTACTTTTCTTGTGTCGTGATAGCTTGTTCCAAAACTAACTACTAAAATTGCTTTTTTTGATTGTAAAGATTGCATAACTGTTTTCCTTTAATTACTTTCTTGTATAATAATTGATAGTTTCAATTGGTAGAAAGATACCGCTCTAAACAGTCCAAGTTACGAGGAACTGGAAGAGAGGCATCTAAAATTCCTTTTTTACAAAGGGTTTGAAATAGTTTAAGAGCAGCAGGCTGTTCTAAATTAGTCTCTTGTAAAAGAGATTCCTTTGAAAAAATTTCCATAGGCGTTCCCTGTGCTAATACTTTTCCCTCTTTTAATAAAATAATTTCATCTGCCCAATCAAAGGCATAATTTATATCATGAGTTGCCATCATAACTGTAATACCTTGCTGTGTCATTTTATCCACTTCTTGATTGACAAGCCTTGTATGTTTTGGATCAAGAGCAGAAGTAGGCTCATCCATAATAATGATTTCTGGTTTCATAACGAGAATATCTGCAATGGAGACTTGTTTTTTTTGTCCTCCAGAAAGAGAATGAGTTGGTTTGTTTTTATAAG
Source organism: uncultured Eubacteriales bacterium (assembly GCA_900544525.1). GTDB lineage: Bacteria > Bacillota > Clostridia > Lachnospirales > Lachnospiraceae > Scybalomonas. Next base: position 2,789 of record UQVN01000123.1, on the reverse strand, counting down.
GTGTGATCTCCATTTCACATACAATTTCATCCACTATTTCTTTTGCTTTTTCCATAGAAAATCCAAGATTTAAAAGTCCAAAAGAGATCTCTTGATAGACGCTTGCACAAAAAAGTTGATTATCGGGATCTTGAAAAATAATCCCTATTTTTTGACGAAGGTCCAATAATCCTTTTCTAGAATAGTCCAGTGGCTTTCCATGAAAATAAATCGTTCCAGAAGAGGGACGATTTATACCGTTACAGCATAAGAAAAAAGTAGATTTCCCAGAACCATTGGCACCCATAAAAGCAATTTTTCTTCCGCGATGAATTTCTAAAGAGAGTCCATTTAAAGAAAGGGAATGATCATCATAGGAGAAATAGACATTTTCTGCTTTTAAAATAATATCATTCATAATTTAATACCTCGTAATGACTGCTAAAAATAATAACAAAAGCTCAAATAGAATGAGTCCAATGACTTCCTTTCGCTTTGGAGGGTATTCTTCAGAAATAACAGCAATTGTTCCATTATAGCATCGGGATTCCATAGCGTCAAATAGGGAGTTGGAGCGCTTAATCGTCCGAATAAATAAGTTAGAAACGAGCATTCCAAAAGAAGATAAGGAAGTTTTATAATGTTTATTTCCAAGACGAGAGTGTTGAGAAATTGTGATCGCATTGGCACACTCTAGCAGTACAAATATAAAGCGATAAATTAAAAGCATTAATTCAATTATAAGACTTGGACAGTGTATTTTTTTTAATAAAGTTAAAATATCCGTCATTGTCGTATTGCAAGATAGAAAGTAAAGACAGGATACACTAGCAAGAGCAGTAAGAAAAACCTGTATTGCATAGTGCAAAGTATCATAGCTTGCTGTTAAATACCAAGAGCCAAAAGAAATGGAAAAAACCTCTAGTGGCGTTTTTCGAATAGAAAGGCCTAAAATGCATACATTGAGTAAAAGAAAAACGAGAGGGATAGTCATAAGGCGAAGGTACTGAATAAAAGGGATTCCACCTTTTAAAACAGTAAAAATCCCCATAATAAATAGTACAAAAAGTGCAAGGATGATAGAGCGAGTTCCGATACAAAAACATAAGGCGGAAATAGAAAAAATGAATTTTTCACCTGTATTTACATAGCGTAGTTTTGATTGATAACTGAGTCTATCAATGGTAATCATATTATTTCCTTTCTATTTATCAATGACATTAGCAATTTGATCGTCATCAGCAATCGTAATATCGTCATCTTTTATCCATTTTTTTCGTTCTACAAATCGCCCCATAAGAAAAGCGATAATACCAACTCCGATTCCTGTTTGCACACAAAAGAGCATACTTTCCACTTCACTAGGGAGTTCACCACCGATTAAGACTTCTAAAATAGGAGTAGCCCATGGTTTATAATCGGGATCTGTTGTTTCGATTAATGTATTACCGCGATCGTCAGAACCACCAAACTCTGCATCTTTTAATAGGAAGAGAGGAGCAAACGCGATGAAAATAGCAAGAATTAAAAGTGCAATTACTAATTTGCGGTTATTTGATTTCTTTTTCATTTTAATTTCCTCCCTTTAGAAAGCCAATTGCCTTTAGTTCTGGTTTTGCATAAGATTCTAGGCCAATAACAATGATAACAGTAAGAATTCCTTCTACAATAGCAAGAGGAAGTTGTGTCCCTGCAAAAATAATTAAATTTTCTTTTAAAGCGATTCCAAAGCTTGTTGCAGAATTGTGTGCGAGAGCAAGCTGGAATGCGGTTACGCAATAAGTAAAAAGATCACCTAAAAATGCGGCAAGAAAAATAGAAAACTTCCGATTCAGTTTTAATTTTTTGCATAGCATAAAAAGTCCATAAGATACAAAAGGACCAGCAATTGCCATGGAAAATGTATTGGCACCTAATGTGGTTAATCCTCCATGTGCTAAAAGAATAGCCTGAAAAATCAATACAATAAGGCCAAGGATAGAAACGGCGGTAGGGCCAAATAAAATAGCACCAAGACCAGTTCCTGTCATATGAGAACAGCTACCACTAACAGATGGGATTTTTAAAGACGAGATTACAAACACAAAAGCACCAGAGAGTGCTAGAAGTGTTACACCTCTACGATTGATTCGCAACGTATTTTGGATAGAGAAAAATCCAGTGATTAAAAAAGGAAGAGAAAGAATACCCCAAGCAATACAATACTTTGCAGGTAAAGCTCCTTCCATAATGTGCATTGCTTGAACGGTTGGTGTAAGTCCAAAGATTGCCGAAAATACAATGCTAGTCATAATGAGTTTCTTTTGTTTGGTTGTCATATGATACTCCTTTCATTCTTTGTGCGTACCCATCTCGCACGATTACAAAGAGTTTTCCTTGTAAAAAAACGCTTCTTCACAGTTTTGGGATTTATGAAGTGCGCCAACGACAGGGTTTTACAGTCGTCTTGTATAAAAATTGTCTTTCGCAATTTTTATACAAATTCGATATGGTGGGCAGGTCTTCTGACTCAAGTGTCAACATTTCCCTCGGCCTTCCCAGATGGAACATCCAGTGACACAAAAAGAGGGAAACTCATCTTTTACAGCGGCGTGACCGTGGAGGAATTACACCTCGCTTTCCTATTCTCCTATGGAATGAAATCATAGGCACCACACCATATTAAATTGTATGAAAATTATAGAATGAACAAAAAAGAAAGTCAAGGAAGTTTCATCCCAAAATGGAAAAAAATTACTTTCAAGAAAATAAGGTGAATTATAAAAAAACAGAATAAAATAAGAAAAAACAAGGAATAGAGTGTGACTTTT
>UQVN01000122.1 GCA_900544525.1 uncultured Eubacteriales bacterium | reverse complement strand
TTAGTTGAATTAGAAGCTATGATGTAGTATTATTAATAATACTGTATCTTAAATACTTTTCATTTTTAATAGGAACTATAGATATATCATTATGATACAGTATATTTATCGCCTATCTTTTAATAAAAACGAAAAATTTATTATAGAAATCGTCTAAAATTGTTCACAAAATTTTAAAGATTATCTTGTATGATTAAAGAGAAAAAAATAGAAAGGAGCCACATGGCACAAATACACGTTTTAGATCAACATACTATTAATCAGATTGCAGCAGGAGAAGTAATAGAACGTCCTGCTTCTGTTGTAAAAGAGCTAGTAGAAAATGCCATTGATGCTGGTTCCAATGCGATTACAGTTGAAATTAAAGAAGGTGGAATTTCCTTAATTCGTGTAACCGATAATGGAAAGGGAATTATAAGAGACGAAGTAAAAATAGCATTTCTTCGTCATGCTACAAGTAAAATTAAAACAGCTGAAGATCTTCTTTATGTAAACTCATTGGGATTTCGTGGAGAGGCACTTTCTAGTATTGCAGCAATTGCAAAAGTAGAACTGGTAACGAAAACAGATGGTGATTTAACAGGCGTTCGTTATCAAATTCATGGTGGAAAAGAAGCTGGATATGAAGAAATTGGTTGCCCAGAAGGAACAACTTTTCTTGTAAGGGATTTATTTTATAATGTTCCAGCTCGTAAAAAGTTTTTGAAATCTCCTGCTACGGAGGCGTCTCATATTGATACTTTAATGCAAAGAATTGCGCTTTCTCATCCAAATATTTCCTTTAAATTCATTCACAATGGACAAATGAAATTACAAACATCTGGAAACGGAAATGTAAAAGACATTATCTATCATATTTATGGGAGAGAAGCAGCACTTTCTCTATTGCCATTAAAGGCACAAAGGGAGACGATTGCTGTGGAAGGTTTTATTGGAAAGCCTATTTTTTCTCGTGGTAATCGTGGATTTGAAAATTATTTCGTCAATGGACGCTTTATTAAAAATAAAATTATTACGCAAGCGATTGAAGAAGCTTATCGTACTTTTACAATGGTACATAAGTACCCATTTACAGCACTTAACATTACGATCGATAATTCTCTTATCGATGTCAATGTGCATCCTGCTAAATTAGAAGTTCGATTTCGAAATGGAGAAGAAATCTTTGCTTTTCTTACAGAAATTATTCGAAAAACACTTACGGAACAGGAATTAATTCCTGATGTTCCAATTGGAAAGATAGAAAAAAAACGAGAAATCGTCTTGAATGGAACGAGCCTAAATGGAACAAATGAAAATAAAAATCATGAAATATTCGCTCCAAAAACATTTGCAGAACCATTCGAAAAACAAAGGATTCAACAAGAAAATGAATTTTTGAAAGAATATGTAAAACCGATTAACCCTTATTCCTTAAAGAACCCAAAGGTCGGGGATCGGTTTATTGAATCTGCAAAGGGGCTTGTGGATCAGATGATTCCTGATAAAATGCCAAAGCAAATGGAGCATATAGAAGAAAAGGAAAAACAAGAAAATCAAGAACTACAAAAAGTTCAACAATCTTTTTCAATGGAAACTCCAATGGAAGTCGCAATTCCTAAGGAATATCCAATGTCTGAAGAAAAAGAAGTACAGCTATCAGAGCCTTCCATTATTGCAGAAGAGCAACTCTCTTTTTTAGAAGAATCTGTAAAGCCAAAGAAACGATTGATTGGACAACTTTTTAAAACTTATTGGCTATTTGAGTTCGAAAATCAACTTTATATTTTAGATCAACACGCTGCTCATGAGAAAATAAATTATGAGCGTTTAATGAAAGAGTATAAAAATAGAGAAATTTGCAGTCAACAACTAGCACCTCCGATTCTTTTAACTTTAACAATGCAAGAACAGACGATATTAGAAGAATATAAATCGTATTTTAAACAGTTAGGATTTCATATAGAGCCATTTGGTGGGAATGAATATCGCATTACGGCAGTACCTGCTACTCTATATGGAATGGAAGATAAGGAGGCGTTTTTAACATTATTGGATTCTATTTCAACAGATATGGAGATTACCGATCCTGAAAAGATTACCGATCGCATTGCGACTATGGCATGTAAAGCATCGGTAAAGGGAAATCAAAAGCTCTCCTATGAAGAAGTAGAAGCTTTAATGGAACAACTTATGACATTAGAAAATCCTTATACTTGTCCTCATGGGCGACCAACGATTATTTCTATGAGTCAAACGGAGATAGAAAAACGATTTAAACGAATCCAATAATGTAAAACGCTTTCTGTGCGTTTTACATTATTGGGTAATGATAAACGTTGTGTAGGAGGAAGTATGAAAAAACCTTTAATTATATTAACAGGGCCAACAGCGGTTGGAAAAACATCTCTCTCCATTGGGCTTGCAAAAGCGATCGGTGGAGAGATTATTTCAGCAGATTCCATGCAAATCTATCGTCATATGGATATTGGAACTGCTAAAATTATGCCAGAGGAGATGGAGGGCGTACCTCATTATTTGATCGATGAATTGAATCCAGATGAGGAATTTAACGTTGTTCGTTTCCAGCATATGGCAAAGCAAGCAATGGAACAAATTTATGCCAACGGGCATATTCCTATTCTTGTTGGAGGAACAGGCTTTTATATTCAAGCCTTGCTCTATGATATTGATTTTTCAGAGACAGAAGAAGAGACCGAATATCGAAAACAATTAGAAGTCTATGCAAAAGAATATGGTGCAGAGGCCTTACATGAAAAGTTAAGGGAAATCGATCCAATTTCTGCTGATAAAATTCACCCAAATAATGTGAAAAGGGTAATTCGTGCAATCGAATATTTTGAACAGACAGGAGAGCCTATTTCCAAACATAATGAAGAACAAGCACAAAAAGAATCGCCATATGAATTTTTATATTTCGTATTAAACCACGAACGTTCGATTCTATATGAACGAATCGATCAAAGAGTGGATCAGATGATAGACCAAGGATTAGAACAAGAAGTAAAACGATTATTGGAACAAGGATATTCTCCTTCCCTTGTCTCTATGCAAGGGCTTGGATATAAGGAATTTGTGCCTTATTTTAAAGGAGAATATGACTTAGAACGTGCTATCTATATTTTAAAGCGAGATACAAGACATTTTGCCAAACGACAACTCACTTGGTTTAAACGAGAAAAAGATGTGATTTGGCTTTCAAAACAAGAATATCAAACGGAAGAAGAATTATTAAATGTAATTCTTTCTTATGCCGTTTCAAAAAATATAATTTCGAAATCCGATTTGGATGCGGAAAGGGATAGAACATGATAAAAGACAAGATGAAAGAACATTATAGACAGCTAGGGATCAGTGAACAAGTTTATGATTATTGTTCAAAGATTGAAGAAACATTAAAAGAGCGTTTTGCTAAAATTGATCAAGTGACAGAATTGAATCAATTAAAAGTGATTCAAGCCATGCAAAAAAATCAGTTAAGCGAAGCTCATTTTATGGCTACAACAGGGGATGGCTATAACGATATTGGAAGAGAATGTTTAGAAGCCATTTATGCAGATGTATTCCATACAGAAGACGCTCTTGTGCGTCCGACGATTACTTGTGGAACTCATGCTTTAAATGTTGCATTATCAAGCAATCTTCGTCCAGGAGATGAACTCCTTTCTCCAGCGGGAAAACCTTATGATACATTAGAAGAAGTAATTGGAATTCGTGAATCAAAAGGTTCTTTAAAAGAATATGGCATTTCTTATCGTCAAGTAGATTTATTGCCAGATGGGACTTTTGATTATGAAAACATAAAAAAGGCCATCAATGAAAAAACAAAACTTGTAACCATTCAGCGTTCCAAAGGCTATCAAACGCGTCCGACATTTTCTGTAAAGCAGATTGGAGAATTAATTGCCTTTGTAAAAAATATCAAACCTGATGTTATCTGCATGGTGGATAACTGCTATGGAGAATTTGTAGAAGAGATCGAACCATCAGACGTAGGAGCGGATATGGTAGTTGGTTCTTTAATTAAAAATCCAGGTGGTGGACTTGCTCCAATCGGTGGCTATATCGCTGGTACAAAAGAATGTGTAGAAAATGCAGCCTATCGTTTAACAACTCCAGGACTTGGAAAAGAAGTTGGTGCTACCCTCGGTATTACTGCTCAATTTCTTCAAGGACTATTTTTAGCACCTCAAACAGTAAATGGAGCATTAAAAGGAGCGATCTTTGCTGCAAATATTTATGAAAGTCTTGGGTTTAAAGTAGTTCCAAATGGGACAGAATCTAGACATGACATTATACAGGCAGTTGAATTTGGAAATCCAGAAGGAGTTATCGCTTTTTGTGAAGGGATTCAAGCGGCTGCACCAGTAGACAGTTTTGTTCGTCCAGAACCTTGGGCAATGCCAGGATATGATAGTGATGTTATTATGGCAGCAGGTGCTTTTGTTTCTGGTTCTTCCATTGAACTTAGTGCAGATGCGCCAATTAAACCGCCATATGCGGTTTATTTCCAAGGAGGACTTACATGGTATCATGCAAAACTTGGAATTATGATGTCATTAGAAAAAGTAAAAGACGTATTACCAGTCTTTTCCTAATAACGTTTGAAAGCCTTTCTTGTACTTGGAGAGGGAAAGGAAAGGTTTATGTACAAAAAAGTGAAAGAAATGCCACTTGTTGAGCGCCCTTATGAAAAATGTCGGATGTATGGAGCAAACTCACTATCCGATCGAGAACTACTCGCTATTATTTTGCGCTCGGGGACGAAAGACTGTAGTTCCATTGAACTTGCCGATCAAATTTATAATTTGCACCCAGTTCATCATGGAATGATAGGACTTCCTTATCTTTCATACGAAGCTCTTATTAGTATAAAAGGGATTGGTATGGTAAAGGCAGTACAAATATTATGCATTGTGGAATTATCAAAACGCCTTTCTATGTCAAAGGCAAAAACAAGACTAAAATTAACATCTCCAGCTTCCATTGCAGACTACTATATGGAATCTATGAGACATTTACAACAAGAACAATTGATCGTTATGATGTTAGATGGAAAAAATCAGTTGATTAAAGATTGTATTTTGACTGTTGGAACAATTAATTCTTCTTTAGTGAGTCCAAGAGAAATTTATTTAGAAGCACTTCATTATGAAGCGGTTAATTTAATTCTTGTTCATAATCATCCATCGGGAGATTCCACACCAAGCCAACAAGATATTCAAGTGACAAATCGCGTTTTAAAAGCAGGAAAATTAATAGGAATTCACCTGCTTGATCATATTATTTTGGGAGAGCATCAATATACAAGTCTTTATGAAGAGGGGTTGATTCTCTACTAATGCTGAAATATGCAGACAGAAAGGAGTTTTATCAGTGTCAGATAAATTATTTGGTATGGATCTAGGTACCAACAGTTTTAAATTATATCGTAAGGGAAAGGGAATTGCCCTTCACCAAAAAAATATTATCGCCATTAAAAATTCAAAAGAAATAACCGCCTATGGAGATGAGGCATACGATATGTATGAAAGAGCACCAGAATCCATTGAAGTTTCTTTTCCAATGATTCACGGTGTCATTGCTCATTTTCAAAATATGCAATCATTACTTCGAATGTTCATGAGCGATCACTCTTTAAGACTTGCCTCTGTTGGGAAAAGAGATTATTATATCGCTGTTCCATATAACATAACAGAAGTTGAAAAACGCGCTTTTTTAGATTTAGTAGCAGGCGCAGGAATCCGCGCAAGACAGATTTTTATGGTAGAAAAGCCAATTGCTGATGCATTAGGAGCTGGTGTTCCTGTAGAGGAAGCAAGAGGTGTTATGGTTGTTAATATTGGAGCGGATACAACAGAGATTTCCATCCTCTCTCTTGGAGGAATCGTGCTTAGTAAATTATTGCACATTGGAGGGAACCAGTTAGATGATAGTATCTGTTCTCAAGTGAAGAAAAAGTACAACTTAATTATTGGTAGAAAAACAGCTTGTCGTTTAAAATGTATGTTAGCTTGTGCTTTTAACGATGAGGAAATTTTTAAAGCACCTAGAAAATTACGTCCTGCTTCTTTAGACAAAAAAGAAGAAAACACTTCAAGCGAGGAAGGGCAAGAAGCGGAAGTGGTTGCAACAGAAGAAGTGCCAACAACGATGGTAATTTTAGGTCGTGATATTATTACAGGACTTCCAATGAGAAAAGAAATCACATATCAGATGGTTTATGATGCCATTTCAGAATATTTACTTACCATTATCGACGCAGCAAAAGTGATTTTAGAACGCACACCACCAGAACTTGCCGCAGACATTATCCATAGTGGTATTTATTTAACTGGAGGCGGTTCTAGAATCCATCAAATTGATACTCTATTTGAAGAACATTTGGATTTAAAGGCAAACCTTGTAGAAAATCCAGAAGAATCTGTAATTCGTGGACTTGGAAAGATTATGGAAACAAAAGAATATGAAAGCCTTGCTGCTGTTATGAAATTGTAGTACAAAAGAATAATGAATGAGGTGTTGCTATTATGAAATATTCTCCAAATAATAATCGGCTGTCGCCAAAAATTTTATTTATTGTCCTTTGTATTTTATGCTTAGGAGCGGTGACAGCTAGTGCCTTATTCCCCAATATAACAAGTCCATTCCAAACGCTTGCAGGAGTGACGGTTGTGCCTATGCAAAAGGGAATAAATCGGGTTGGTACAGAAATTGGGAAATTTTTTGACCAATTTGAAAGCATTCAGGAATTACAAGCAGAAAATGAAGAACTTCAAAAACGTGTGGATAATCTTTTATTGGAAAATCACGCATTATCTCAAGATCAAAATGAATTAGAAAGACTTCGCTCTCTTTATCAATTAGATAAAAAGTATTCGGATTACGATAAAGTAGCAGCTAGCATTATTAGTAGTGGATCCAGTAATTGGTTCAATACCTTTATTATTGATAAAGGAAAAAAAGATGGAATTAAAAAGAATATGAATGTGATTGCTGGTTCCGGACTTGTTGGTATTGTAACAGAAGTTGGTCCAAATCATGCACAAGTTCGTTCCATCATTGATGATTCTAGTAATGTTGCGGCTATGTTTTCACGGACTTCTGATTTTTGTATTCTTGTTGGAAACCAAAAGCAGATGGAAGAAGGATACATAAATGTTATCAATATTAATAAAGACGCAAAAATAAAAGATGGAGATGAATTAGTAACATCACCAACCAGTTCAAAATTCCTTCCTGGAATTACCATTGGTTATGTGAAAGATGTGAAAGTGGAGTCCTCGAATCTCGAAAAATCTGCAAAATTAGAGCCAGTTGTCGACTTTAAGCATTTACGAGAAGTGTTTGTAATTAAAGAATTAAAAGAACAGCCAAAATTAAATTAGGAGGGACAAAATGAAAAAAGTTATTACATGGATCGTAACTTGTCTTATTTGTTTCCTTCTACAAACAACGGTGTTCCAATGGTTAAAATTAGCGGGAATTTCACCAAATATTATTTTAGTTGTCGTTGTATCGGTTGGACTTATGAGAGGAAGAACAGAAGGAATGCTTGTTGGCCTTTTTTGTGGGCTTCTTCTTGATATCATGTATGGAAACATTCTTGGAATTTATGGAATCATCTATATGACGATTGGCTATGTCAATGGATTTTTTAATCATATGTTTTATAGCGATGATATTGTGTTTCCGATGGGACTTGTAATTGGAAATGATTTAATATTAAATTTGGCAATCTATGTTTTTTATTTTCTTATGAGAAATCGATTGGACTTTTTATTTTATTTCCGTTATACGATCCTTCCAGAGATGATTTATACGATTGTGATCACCCTTGTACTTTATAAAATACTGTTAGCGATTCATTTAAGGTTAAAATCTAGTGAGAAAAGGAGCACTTGATTATGCTAAAAGAAATAAAAGACTTTGTCATTCGAGTAACAACAAGTCGATTTTTCATTTTATCAATCGTATTCCTTGTGCTCTTTTCTATTTTGATTCATCGTCTGTTTGTTCTTCAGATTGTGGATGGAAAAGAGCATCTTGAAAACTTCGAATATAAAAGTTTAAAAGACTTAGATATTAAAAGTACTCGTGGTAATATTTATGATAGAAATGGAAAATTGCTCGCCTATAATCGACTTGCTTATCAGGTTGTCTACGATAGCAGCACAAGTTTTAGAAATCGTGTTATTGAAAAATACGGAACATTATCTGCTAGCGAGATGACTGAAAAGATCAATTACGAAACGAATTTGACTTTTTATAATTTAATTAAAATGTTGGAGAAGAATGGAGATCAAATTATAAGCGATTTTCCAATTGTCATTGGAAATGATGGAAAACTTCAATTTTCAACAGATTCTACATCTACTATAAAACGTTTTAAATATCAGGTTTTTGGAATTGATGCAACAAAAGATCCATCGGAATATAAAGATTATGAAAAAAAACAGATGGATTTTGATGCAGAACAAGTATTTGAATACTTACGCCATGGAACGGGAAGTTCTAGTAAAAAATTTAAAAAATACGATATTTCCGATGAATATTCCGAAGAAGATGCGTTAAAAATTATGACGATTCGTTATAACATTAGTCTAAATGCGTATTCCCAATATAAGACAACGGCAATTGCTACCGATATTAGTGAGGAAAGCGTTGCTAAGATTAAAGAGAATCCAGATGTTTATTATGGAATCGATGTGGAAGCGGATTCTTTAAGACAATATAATGATAGCAAATATTTTGCCCATATTATTGGGTATACAGGAAAGATTTCAGAAGACCAAGTGGATGAATTAAATGAGGGAAAAGCAGAAGATGATAAAACTCGTTACGATAGCAATGATATTGTTGGAAAAACAGGGATTGAAGCTACAATGGAAGAGTACTTACAAGGAGTAAAAGGTCATCGAGAAGTATTTGTCAATAATCTTGGACAAATTCTTGAAGAAACGAGCCGAACAGAACCAGAAGCTGGAAATGATGTGTATTTAAGTATTGACGCTGATTTACAAAAGTATTCTTATGATACATTAGAGCAAAATATTGCCAATATTTTAGTAGAACATTTGACAACAGGAACTTCTACAGGAACGACAAAAAATCGTTTAGTCCCAATTTATCAAGCCTATTTTGCTTTGATTGATAACAATGTTGTTGATCACAATCACTTTTCAGCAAAAGATGCCACAAGCACAGAGCAAGGTATTTATAATAAAATGGTTTCTTATCGTCCAACATTAATTAGCAACCTACAGTCAAAACTACATAATTCTACAACTCCATCTAATAACTTAAGCGATGAAGACAAAGAATATATGAGTTTTATTTATGATATGTTGATCGATGATAAAGTTCTTATAAAAAGTAATATTGATTCAAGCGATTCTGTTGCTTCTGCTTATGGCGATGGAAAGATTAGTCTTGGAGAATTTTTAAACTATGCAATCCAAAAATCTTGGATTGATGTTTCAAAGTTAGATATTTCAAGCGACTTCTATGATTTAGACACGATTTATAATGAACTAATTAACTATATTGGCACAGGTCTAGA
>UQVN01000121.1 GCA_900544525.1 uncultured Eubacteriales bacterium | reverse complement strand
ACAAAAAAGGAATCGAAAATAAATAGGAGGTTGCAGAAAATGGGATTTGAACAGGAATATTCAAAAAAACTTATTTCAGCAGAAGAAGCAGTAAAAGTTGTAAAAACTGGAGATTGGATCGACTATGGATGGTGCGTAGCAACTGCTTATGATCTCGACAAAGCGCTGGCAAAACATGTAGAAGAAAAACAGCTCGAAGATTTAAAATTTCGAGGTGGTATTTGTATGTGGAGACCTGCTGTATTTGATGTAGCTGATGCAGGAAGAAGAATTACTTGGAATTCTTGGCATATGTCAGGGATTGAGAGAAAAGCAATTAATGAAGGAATTGCTTACTACTCTCCAATCCGTTACTCTGAATTGCCAAGATATGTAAGAGAAAATGCTGTTCCAGCAGATGTTGCAATGTTCCAAGTTGCGCCTATGGATGAACATGGATATTTTAATTTTGGACCAAGTGCTTCTCATATGATGGCAGTTTGTGAAACAGCAAAATGTATTATTGTAGAAGTAAATGAAAATATGCCAAGATGTCTTGGTGGATTTGAAGAAAGTATTCATATTTCAAAGGTAGATTATATTGTGCAAGGTTCTAACCCATCCATCGCTGAGTTAGGTGGCGGTGGGGCTGCAACAGAAGTTGATAAGGCAGTTGCCAAATTGATTGTAGAAGAAATTCCAAATGGAGCTTGTTTACAGTTAGGAATTGGTGGTATGCCAAATGCAGTCGGCTCTTTGATTGCAGAATCTGATTTAAAGGATCTTGGAGTACATACAGAGATGTATGTGGATGCTTTTGTTGATATTGCAAAAGCTGGCAAAATTACGGGAGCTCATAAAAACTTAGATCGTTTCCGTCAAACTTATGCATTTGCAGCAGGAACAAAGAAATTATACGATTATGTGAATAATAATCCGCAATGTATGAGTGTTCCGGTTGATTATACAAATGATGTAAGAACGATTTCAGCATTAGATAATTTTATGTCCATTAATAATGCTGTCGATGTGGATTTATTTGGACAGGTGAATTCAGAGTCTGCTGGAATCCGCCATATTAGTGGAGCTGGTGGACAGTTAGACTTCGTTTTAGGTGCATATCTTTCTAAAGGTGGAAAGAGCTTTATCTGTTGTTCTTCTACATTTAAAACAAAAGATGGTCAGCTAAAATCAAGAATTCTTCCAACTTTAAACCAAGGTTCTATTGTAACAGATACAAGAGCAAATATTCATTATTTAGTTACCGAGTATGGAAAAGTGAACTTAAAAGGTCTTTCCACATGGGAGAGAGCAGAAGCGATTATTTCTGTCGCCCATCCAGAATTCCGCGATGAATTAATTAAAGAGGCGGAAAAAATGCATATTTGGAGAAGAAGCAATAAATAGTTTTACATAGGGTAAAAAAGAACTGGTTCCTAATACAAATGTATTAGGAACCAGTTCTTTTTCGTTGTTATTAAATATTAAGAGCTTTTTTCACTTGAGGACCAATTTTTCCGTCTACTGTTAAGCCATTTGCTTTTTGAAATTTCTTTAAAGCAATTCGTGTTTTTTTCCCCATAACTCCATCTGCTGTACCACAAGAATAACCACGTTTATTTAAGGCTGTTTGAACCTTTTTTATAAGCGCAGAACTTGATGAGCTTGTTTTAGAGGAAGAAGTATAAGGGCAAACACCATTTTTATGAAGATGGGCAGGATATCCACCACAGTGGTAATGATAAGATCCTAGACCGCTTTTGTTTTGATAATCATGATGTCCACCATAACGATCGGTTCTTCCTGAGTGTGCTTCCACAACAGTTGTAGTAGGGGTAGATGGCAAATAAGAGGCAAAAGTGCCTAGTAATACCATTGTTAAAGAACAAGCAAGTACTTTCTTTGCTTGCATCATTGGTGTAAAAGCTTTGTTGTTTTGTCGTGTAAGTTTTTTCATATAAAATACCTCCATTTTTGTACAAGTTCTGTTTGAAAAAAACAGAAATGACAAACTTTATCATTATGATCGTATAGAATAAATGAAAATTTGTCAATAAAAACCGAAAAAATTCTTACATTGACAAATAAAAAGAATAGTGCTACTATAGAAATCATAATGCTTTAATAGTTTAAAGTGCAACGCAACAAAGCGTTGTGGTGAAAAAGTAAAAATCCATAAGAGGAGAGATTTAGTATGGAAAAGAATTTTTTGAAAAAAATAATAGCTATGTCCATAACAGGAATGATGACATGTGCAATGCTTGCTGGTTGTGGAAATAATGCAAAGGAAACGGTATCTTCAGGGAATGGAGAAAAAGGATATAAAATAGGAATTTTTCAATATCAGCAACATCCAGCTTTGGATCAAGCAAATAATGGATTTATCAAGGCATTAGAGGAATCAGGAATTGATTATAGTGTCGATCAACAAAATGCATCTGGTGATCAGAGTACAGCAAAAACTATTGCAGAAAAGATGGTAAATGATAGAGATGATTTAATTTTTACAATTGCAACTCCAGCAGCACAGGCTACAGCTGGCTTAACAACAGAAATTCCAATTGTTTTAACAGCAGTTACTGATCCTGCTGATGCGGGGCTTGTAAAAAGCAATGACGCACCGGGAGGAAATGTGACAGGTACATCTGATTTAAATCCAGTGGAAAAACAAATTACTTTATTAAAACAATTGATTCCAGATGCGAAGACAGTCGGAATTTTATATTGTTCAGCAGAGGCGAATTCAAAGTTACAAGCAAGTCTGGTAAAAGAAGTTTGTGAACAAAATGGACTTGAAGCAAAAGACTTTACTGTATCAAATTCCAATGAGATCCAAACAGTGGTAGAGTCTATGGTAAATAAAGTAGATGTTATTTATGCTCCAACAGATAATGTTATTTCAAATGCTATGGCCACAGTAGCAATGGTAGCCAATGAAAATAAACTTCCAATTATTGCAGGAGAAGAAAATCAGGTAGAAGCGGGAGCTTTAGCAACTTATAGTGTTAATTATGAAACATTAGGCTATAAAGCAGGAGAGATGGCTGTTCAGATTTTAAAAGGGGAGAAGAAAGCAGGAGAAATTCCCATTGGATATTTAGAAGATGATGAATATAAACTTTCTATTAATGATGAAACAGCAAAAATACTTGGTATTGATACTTCTGTAGTTGAGAAATAAAAAGAAAAATGGAAGAAATAAAACAATAAAAGTTAAAAATTAGTTCTGAGTTTTTGGAGGAAAAGCAATGAGTGCTTGGTTAGTTTCAATAGAAGGGGCCATATCACAAGGAATTATTTATGGAATTATGGCATTAGGAGTTTATATTACATTTCGCATTATGGATATTGCCGATTTGACAGTGGATGGAAGTTTTGCTCTTGGAAGTTGTCTTTGTGCAGCTCTTATGGTAAATTATGGAATGAATGCGATTGTGGCATTGAGCCTTTCATTAGGAGCTGGAGTTTTAGCAGGGGCTGTAACTGGTTTTTTACATACAGTGCTTGAAATTCCTGCAATTTTAGCTGGAATTTTAACACAGATTGGGCTTTGGTCTATCAATTTAAGAATTATGAGCGGAGCTGCTAATATTACTCTATTGAATCAAAAGACAATATTTACTTCGCTTGTTGAAACGACAGGTTGGACACAGGCATCTGTAGTGTTAGTGATTGGACTTATAATTGTAGCCATTCTTGTTATTATTTTGTATTGGCTTTTTGGCACAGAAATTGGTGCTGCACTGCGTGCTACAGGGAATAATGAACATATGATCCGAGCATTAGGTGTAAATGTAAAGTGGACAAAAGTATTAGCACTTATGATCAGCAATGGATTAGTTGGTTTATCAGGGGGTTTGGTATGCCAGATGAATAAATTTGGAGATATTAACTCTGGTACTGGCTCTATTGTTATCGGGTTAGCAGCCATCGTTATTGGAGAGATGTTAATGAAGAAATGTTTATCCTTTGGAAGTAAGTTAATATCTGCTGTTTTAGGATCTATGGTATACTTTGTCATTCGTGCCATTGTACTTCGACTTGGTATGAATCCAAATGATATGAAACTTCTTTCAGCAGTATTGGTAGCGGTTGCGTTATGCATTCCTGTTTTAGCAGGAAAATGGAAAATGAAACATTCTTATATTGAAGGAGGAGAGTAAACGTGTTGGAGTTAAAAAATGTGAGAAAAACCTTCAATAAAGGTACTGTAAATGAAAAACCTGCTTTGCAAGGAGTGAATTTAAAATTAAATGATGGAGATTTTGTAACAGTAATCGGAGGGAATGGTGCTGGTAAATCGACGACGTTAAATATGATTGCTGGTGTTTATCCTATCGATGAAGGAAAAATCTTACTAAATGGAAGGAATATTACTCATATGCCAGAGCATAAGCGAGCGAAATATTTAGGCAGAGTATTTCAAGATCCCATGAAAGGAACAGCAGCGGGAATGGAGATTCAAGAAAACCTTGCTCTGGCATATCGTAGAGGAGAGAGAAGAGGGATTCGTTGGGGTGTTACAAAAGAAGAACGAGAAAAATATCATGAATCTTTAAAAATATTGGATCTTGG
This sequence comes from uncultured Eubacteriales bacterium, assembly GCA_900544525.1. Classification (GTDB taxonomy): domain Bacteria; phylum Bacillota; class Clostridia; order Lachnospirales; family Lachnospiraceae; genus Scybalomonas. The sequence continues at coordinate 5,070 of UQVN01000121.1, read as the reverse complement.
ATTAGAAGAACGAATGAGCAGTAAAGTGGGACTTTTGTCTGGTGGACAAAGGCAGGCGTTGACTCTTCTTATGGCAACTTTAAAAAAACCAGAGCTCTTATTATTAGATGAACATACAGCAGCTCTCGATCCAAAAACGGCGGCAAAAGTTTTAGAGATTACAGAACGAATTATTGAAAAAAATAACTTAACAGCTATGATGGTAACACATAATATGAAAGATGCGATTCGTCTTGGAAATCGTTTGATTATGATGCATGAGGGCCGTGTTATTTATGATGTAAGCGGAGAGGAAAAGAAGAAGTTACAAGTGGCTGATTTATTACAAAAATTTGAACAAGCAAGTGGTGGAGAGTTTGCAAACGATCGTATGATGTTAGCCTAATGTCTATATGTCTGTAAGAAAAGTATTGGGATGAAAAAAATGATAGAAGGAAGATGGAATCCATAGATAGGATTTCATCTTTTTTTGCGTTAAGGAAATGGAGAAACAAATGCCTTGTATTTCGAGAGTTTTTTGGGATTTAAGTGGGAATATTAAAAAAGAGACTTGACTTTTCTTTTTGATACGAGTAGAATGGGAATATACCCATAGGGGGTATAAAAGGAGGACGTTATGAAACAAAAGTTTAATGTAACAGGTATGACTTGTTCTGCTTGTTCTGCCCATGTGGATAAAGCAGTCCGAAAGCTCGATGGAGTGAAGGAATGTAATGTAAACTTATTAGCCAATAATATGACAGTTGAGTACGATGATGGAAAACTGTCAGCGGATGCGATATCAAAGGCGGTAGAAGAGGCGGGATATGGTGCATTTCCAATTCAAAAACAACAGACAGGAGTAAAGAAAAATGCTTCTGAAAGAATTGTAAGCGAAGCAGAAATAGAAATGAAGAGTATGAAAAAGAGATTTCTTTATTCCATTCTTTTTCTAATTCCCCTCATGTATGTGTCTATGGGTCATATGGTAGGATTACCACTTCCATCCTTTTTAAGTGGATTAGAAAATGGAGTTTCCTATGGGATGACACAGTTTTTATTGACCCTTCCAATTATGTACTTAAATCGTGCTTATTACGAGAGAGGGTTTAAATCTCTTCGTTCGAAAGCGCCAAATATGGATGCATTAATTGCGATTGGCTCTTTAGCCGCAGTAGTATATGGTATTTTTGCTATTTATCGTATGGGATATGGTCTTGGTCATAATGATATGGATTTAGTCCATCGCTATCATATGGACTTATACTTTGAATCTGCAGGAACGATTTTAACATTAATTACACTTGGAAAATATTTAGAAACTCGTTCAAAAGGCAAAACAAAAGAAGCCATCAGTAAACTAATGGATTTAACACCAAAGACAGCTATGGTAATTCGAGATGGTGTAGAAGAAGAAATTCCTGTGGAAGAAGTGCAAGTAGGAGATTTATTAGCCGTTCGTTCTGGACAGCAAGTTCCAGTAGATGGTATGATTGTAGAGGGAAATGGTTCTATTGATCAGTCTGCTTTAACGGGAGAAAGTATTCCTGTTGATAAAGCAGTTGGTGATAAAGTTATGGGAGCTACGATCAATCGTTCTGGATTTTTCAAATTCCGTGCGGAAAAAGTTGGCGACGATACAGCTATTTCTCAAATTATTGCGTTAGTGGAAGAAGCTAGTGGTTCAAAAGCGCCGATTGCAAAGTTAGCAGATAAAATCAGTGGAATCTTTGTTCCAACGGTTATCGGGATTGCTATTGTAGCCATGATTGTTTGGTTGTTGCTTGGGCAACCATTTGAATTTGCTCTTTCCATTGGAATTGCAGTATTAGTAATTTCTTGTCCTTGTGCATTAGGGCTTGCAACACCAGTTGCGATTATGGTTGGAACTGGACGAGGAGCAGAAGAAGGAATCTTAATTAAATCCGCAGAAGCTCTTGAAACAGCACATTCTGTGCAGACGGTTGTTCTTGATAAGACAGGAACGATTACAAAAGGAAAACCAAAAGTAACCGATGTGATTCCAGCGGATGGAATGAGTGAAATGGAATTATTAGAAATTGCAGGAATTATCGAAGCACCATCTGAGCACCCTCTTTCTAATGCGATTGTAGAAGAAGCGAAAGCAAAAGAGTTAAAACAAGATGCAGTGGAGCAATTTGAAACCGTAGCAGGGAAAGGGATTAAAGCTGTTTATAAAGGTGTATCTTATTTTGCAGGAAATGAATCCTTTTTACAAGAAAATAAAATTGAGGTTTCCTCTTATAAAGAACAATCAAATATTCTTGCAGAACAGGGAAAAACACCTCTTTACTTTGCAAAAGAAGGCGTATTTCTTGGTATAATTGCAGTCGCTGACGTTATAAAAGAAACGAGCGCAACAGCCATTCAGACGTTAAAAGATATGGGAATTGAAGTGGTTATGCTGACAGGTGATAATGCAAGAACAGCAAAAGCGGTACAAAGACAGTTGCATTTAGATCGCGTTGTTGCAGAAGTGCTCCCACAAGATAAAGAAAGAGAAGTTCGCCTCATTCAAGAATCAGGAAGAAAAGTGGCGATGGTAGGGGATGGTATCAATGATGCTCCAGCCCTTGCAAGAGCCGATGTCGGTATCGCCATTGGTGCTGGAACAGACGTAGCTATGGAATCAGCCGACATTGTATTGATGAAAAATGATTTACAAGATGTAGCATCGGCGGTACAATTGAGTAAGGCGGTTATGAAAAATATTAAGGAAAATCTCTTCTGGGCATTTTTCTATAATAGTATTGGTATTCCGCTAGCAGCAGGGGTTTTCTTTAGCCTTCTAAACTGGAAACTAAATCCAATGTTTGGTTCTGTTGCCATGAGTTTAAGCTCTTTTTGTGTTGTGACAAATGCACTTCGTTTAAAGATGTTTAAACCGAAGAAATCTGCTGTTAAGCCAGTAGAAGGTCAACAAATTTCTGAGAAAGTTTCTAGTTTTGAAGCACAAAAAGAAAATCAATTAAAAGAAAACAATTTAAGTAAAAATAAGGAAGAAAAAGGAGAAAATACAATGCAAAAAGTAGTGACAGTAGAAGGTATGATGTGTGGACATTGTCAAGCACATGTGGAAAAGGCCTTAAAAGGTGTAACAGGAGTTGCTGATTGTAAGGTGGATTTAGAAGCAAAAAAAGCTACCGTTACATTAAAGGAAGACGTAGCAGATGATGTATTAATGAATGCAGTAAAAGAGGCTGGTTATGAGCCAATTTCAGTAACAGAATAAGGCGGTAGACAATGAGAGAAGAATTTCAGAGAACACATATTTTATTCGGCTCTGAGAGAATGGCGACCCTTGCAAATGCGAGGGTTGCTGTTTTTGGCGTTGGAGGAGTCGGTTCATCAGCAGTAGAAGCATTAGCAAGAAGTGGGATTGGAACTCTTGATTTAATTGATTTTGATACGGTTTCAATTTCCAATTTAAATCGACAAATATTAGCTCTTTATGATACGGTTGGGCGTCCAAAAGTAGAAGTGATGAAAGAGCGTATTTTACAGATTAATAAAGAGGCAGTTGTTAATATTCATAAGTGCTATTATGGAAAAGAAAACGAAGATGCTTTTCGTTTTGAAGACTATGATTATGTAGTAGATGCTATTGACGTTGTAACATCCAAATTATTGATTGCAAAGAAATGTCAGGATGCAAAGACACCATTGATTAGTTCTATGGGAACAGGAAATAAAGTACATCCAGAATTATTAGAAGTCAGTGATATTTATAAAACTTCTGTTTGCCCTCTTGCAAAAGTTATGAGAAAAGAGTGCAAAGAACGAGGAATTAAAAAATTAAAAGTCGTTTATTCAAAAGAACTTCCAAAAAAACCTCAGTTAACAGAAGCGATGATAGAAGAAGCAAAAGCTTCTGGAAGAAGAAGTATTCCAGGAAGTACAGCATTTGTTCCATCAACAGCAGGATTAATTATTGCAAGTACAGTTGTGAGAGAACTGACGGGTATGGAATAAAAAGAAATTTGATAAAGGGAGGTAATATGCTAAAAATAGGATCTCATGTTGGAATGAGCGGAAAAGAGATGTTTCTTGGTTCGGTAAAAGAAGCGGTTTCTTATGGTGCAAATACATTTATGATTTATACAGGAGCACCACAAAATACGAGAAGAAAACCAATTGAAGAACTGAAAATCCAAGAAGGAAAAGCGTATATGAAAGAGCATGGAATCCAAGAGTTTATTGTACATGCCCCATATATTATTAATTTAGCAAATAGCGTAAAGCCAGAGACCTTTGAATTGGCGACAGAGTTTTTGGCGACCGAAATTGAAAGAACGTATGCGCTTGGTAGTCAAATATTGGTTCTCCATCCAGGATCTCATGTTGGAGAGGGAATAGATGTTGGTACTGCTCAAATTATAAAAGGATTAAATGAAGTGTTAACTGCGGATACAAAAGTTTTCATTGCATTAGAAACGATGGCAGGAAAAGGCTCTGAAGTTGGAAGAAATTTTGAAGAGTTGCAAAAAATCTATGATGGCGTTATTCATAATGAAAAATTAAGAGTTTGTTTTGACACTTGTCATGTCAACGATAGCGGATACGATCTCGTCCATCATATGGACGATGTTTTTGAACAATTTGATCGAGTGATAGGGAAAGAACAGATTGCGGTTTTCCATTTAAATGACAGTAAAAATGAGTTAGGTGCTAAAAAAGATCGCCATGAAAACATTGGATTTGGAGCTCTTGGTTTTGATACGCTTCATAAAGTGTTATTTCATCCAGATTTTATAGATATTCCAAAGATTTTAGAAACTCCATATATTAAACAAGAGGGTTCTAAAAAATCTTTTGCTCCTTATCGTTATGAAATCGAAATGTTAAAATCAGGTGTTTTTGATCCGATGATAAGAGAGAGAATTTTAAAAGAAAATGATAAGTAAGAAGTGGTGAGAAGTCCACGTTGATGGTAAAAATAGCTATAGTGATTCGATTAGAAATTTTGTTAAAAAACAGATGATAATGATCACTATGGCTATTTTTTTCACAAAAATAAGAATGTTAAATTTAAAACAGCATCTAATTAGAATCAAAAAAACAAATATAACC
>UQVN01000120.1 GCA_900544525.1 uncultured Eubacteriales bacterium | reverse complement strand
TAACAAAGATTTACAATTTCAAGTCACAAGGGAGCTTCTTGTATAATTCAAATATAGGGAATTCCGAGAAAGAAGGTTGAGAAAAAAATACCTCAGTGTAAAATAAGATTACTGACTTAGCTGGTTAGTAATCTTATTTTACACTGAGGTATCTAAAATGAATTATAACACATAAAACGCAAAATTGCATCTATTACGGAAAAAACTTTAATCGTTGGTAGTGATGTTGGAAGTGAAACTTATTATGCAAGGGCGATACACGGTTATTTTTATTCTTCTGCTCGGATTAAGTTACTGATATAAGGGCGTTTACCAGATAGCACTTCATCATAGAAACTTTGTTTCCAGTCAATATAGGCAACACTGTTTTCGAGTTCCTGAATGGAGTTACGCAATGATTCCTGCTTTTTCGTCAGCATTTCTTTTCTTTGTGGAATCGTGGATTGTCCTTGAAGGCATAAATCCAGATATTCTTTCATTTCTTGAATACTCATGCCACATTTTTTTAGGCATACAAGGTCTTTAATCCATTTTAAATCTCGTTCGTCAAAAATGCGGCGGTTATTTTTATCTCTTTTGACGTTGGGAATCAGCCCTTCGTTACAGTAAAATTTTAACGCTTGATAAGTTAAATTTGTTTCTTTGCATACTTGCATCATTGTATAAATCATGGTTTCCTCCATTACATTTACAAAAAATTTAAAATTTTTTCAGAAAAAGACTTGACCGATTGTAACAACCGGAATTTATAATCGATAGTATAAAGCGATAGAATAAATCGGATTATAACATAATCCTGACCATTTTGCAAGAAAACTTAGAAAGGAGAAAGTACTATGGTATTTTATTTTACTGGAACAGGTAACAGTCTTTATATAGCAAAACAAATAGAAGAAAATCCGATCAGTATTCCACAAGTTATGAGGCAGAAACATATGGAATTTACAGCAGAACGTATCGGAATTGTTGCTCCTGTCTATGGACATGAGGTTCCTCTCATGGTTAAATCGTTTCTAAAAAAAGCAACTTTTCATACGGATTACTTCTATATGATTTTGACCTATGGAAATCGTCATGGGGGAGCCGCAGAACTGGCAAAGCAGTTTTGTGATGAATGCGGCATCACTGTCAATTATATCAATGTTATAGTGATGGTAGATAATTGGCTGCCGAGTTTTGATATGGAGGAACAGAAACAAATTGACAAGAAAATTCCTGAGAATATGGCTTTGATTTTGGCGGATCTGAACGCTCGCAAAAATAAGATTGCAGAAGTAATAGATACGGACAGGGAGGCACACCAGCAATTTCTTGAACGTATGAAGCAGATGCCGACGGATGCATGGCAGTATCTTTTGCAGGTTACAGATACCTGTATTGGTTGTGGCATTTGTGAAAAGGTATGCCCATCCTCTTCGATCCATCTAGAGGATGGAAAAGCGGTGTATCTTCCGGGAAATTGTCAAACTTGTCTAGCATGTGTCCATGCCTGTCCGCAAAAAGCCATCGGGTTGACGGTGCCTGAGAAGAATCCGGAGGCGAGATATCGCAATGAACACATTTCTCTTCAAGAGATTATAAATGCAAATTGTCAAAGGAATGGGAGGTAATCATATGAACAGTGAAGTACAAAAAAGAATGTTTGAAGGAGCCAAAAGTCGGTTGCAAGATACGGATCCGGAATGGGTTGATATTGTAGCAAACTTCTCTCAAAATGAAACAGTTAGTCTCAGTAAACTTACTGAAAAAGAGCGGATGCTCTGTATTCTTTCTACATTACTTGGCTGTCAAGGGATAGGCGAATACCAGCATATGCTTCATGTTGCGCTAAACAACGGTCTTGATCCTGTAGCCATTAAGGAAACGATATATCAGGCAACTGCTTATCTAGGGATCGGGCGTGTTCATGACTTTTTAGAAATATCCAATCAAATTATGGAGCAACATGGAATCACGCTTCCTCTTCCGGCACAGGGTACAACCGATAGGGATTCCCGATTTGAAAAGGGACTGGCAAAACAAGTAGAACTTTTTGGAGAAGATATGGCGAAGAGACAGACCGATTGCCCACCTCTGCGTCGAAATATCAATCGATGGCTGGCGGATAACTGCTTTGGTGACTACTATACTCGCACTGGTTTGAATGATCAGGAACGGGAAATGATTACATTTTGTTTCCTTTTAGCTCAGGGTGGATGCGAAAATCAGCTTTGTGGGCACACAGCAGGTAATTTGGGCGTGGGTAATGGAAAAGAAAAGTTGTACAGTGTGGTAGAACAGTGTATGCCCTATATTGGATATCCACGGAGTCTTAATGCAATGAATATCATTGATGAAATTGCTGATAGATAGGGGAAAACTAAATGAATATTACCCAAACCTATAAGCAGAGAGAAGAAAAGCAGAATGAAGAAATGAAAGCATGGCTTGACAAAAGCAGACAGACGAGCTTTTAATTTTGATTTTTAAGAAAGAGAGGTATTGATATTATGAATAAATTTACTTTTTCTTACCCTACAAAGGTGTATTTTGGTGAAGGAATTGCGACAGAGGCTCTAAAACAGGAGCTTGCGAAAGTTGGAAAAACAATCATGCTTGCTTATGGTGGAGGCTCAGTGAAAAACAGTGGAGTTTACGATGAATTGAAAAATCTTCTGATTCAGGCAGAAAAAGAAGTGGTGGATTTTTCTGGTATTATGCCGAATCCTACCTATGCGAAAGTGCAGGAAGGCGCTAAGTTGGCAAAAGAACATCAAGTAGATTTTATTTTGGCAGTAGGGGGCGGTAGTGTTATTGATTGCTGTAAAGTTGTTTCTGTACAGGCTATGACAGAGGAAGATATCTGGAGTATGGAGTACCAGTCTGGAAAATTCCCTACTGCTGGAATCCCTATGGGTGCAGTTGTTACCGCTTCTGGCACAGGCGCGGAGATGAACTCTGGTGCAGTTATTACTTATGAGGAAAAAATGTGGAAAGGTCCCATTGTCGGCAACTTTGCTTCTTTTGCTATCCTTGATCCAAGCTATACTATAACGGTTCCGACTATGCAAGTGCTCTCTGGTGCTTTTGATACGTTAAGTCATGCGATGGAAACTTATCTTGGGAACTCTGATTTGAATAACGTATCTGACGATGTGGCACTAGCGATCATGCGTAATACCGTTATCAATATGCGTCGTTTACTTATCGATATCAATGATACACAGGCTCGCGGCAATCTTATGTGGGATTCTGCCATGGCAGAAAATGGTATTTTGAAAGTCGGTCGTTTAACAGACTTTCAGACTCATCAGATTGAGCACCAGCTTGGAGCTTATACAGATTGCAACCATGGACAAGGGTTAGCTATTATTCAACCGGTATATTATGGTCATATTCTAAAAAATGCGGAAGAAAAATTTACTCGATTTGCAAAAGAAGTGTTCGATATGAATACAGCAGAGGATGGATTAAACGCTTTGAAGGTCTTTATTAAAGAGTGTGGACTTCCTACAAAACTTAGTGAATTGGAATCAAAAGTAGAGATTACGCCAAAGGTACTTCGTCAAGTGGCAGATACCTGTAATATTATCAAATGCAATCCTAGGGAACTTAGTCGGGAGGAGATTTATGAAATTCTTTGTGAATGTTTGTAGGAGATGAGTTTTAATGAAAGGCAAGAGAGGTATTATTTCAATGATTGTAATTATCGCAATTATTATTCTTATCTTTGTGGGATATAACATTTATCGTCATCCAGCTATGTTTCGGAATTTATCAGACGAATCTCTCAATAAAGAAGCTGTAAATGATCTTCGCGCTGGCCTTCTTGGAAAGCTATGATTTGACAGAGAAGCTTGTAATTCCCTTCTGTACGAGCGGTGGTAGCGATATTGATGAGACAATGCCCACTTTTTTGAATTCTTGTAAGGGGATAGCAGTATATGGAGGACGAAGAATTTCAAGTACTACCCAGATTGATGGATGGCTTACAGAACTTAACTTGAATTTTGGCGATTAAAAAGAAAGAAGGTGTCATAATGAAAAAAGCTTTCCGTATATTAATGGCAGGGGGAGTAAACACATTTTTTGTGGTAGGATAAGGCCGTACTAACCTTATCTTTGGTAGCCTGTGGACAGGCTGCCAATCATGAAAGTATATCAAGTAATACGCAATCTTATCCGGAATCCGAGTCGGAAGCCTCTTCACAATTCCCGCAATCTGATTTAGAGAAAGAAAGTACTGACACAACGGTGAATGAGAAGGTTTTGGTCGCCTATTTTTCATGGTCTGGAAACACAGAAGAAATGGCCTCCTATATCGCAAAACAGACAGGTGGCGACTTGTTGGAAATACAGCCGGAAACCCCTTATCCTACCGATTACAACGAATGCGGTGATGTTGCAAAAAGGGAGAGGGATAATGATGAACGTCCGACAATCGCAAACCTGCCGGAGTCTATTGATCAGTATGACACGATTTTGATTGGTTATCCCATTTGGTGGCATACAGCACCGATGATTATTGGCACTTTCCTAGAGAGCTATGATCTGACCAATGTGGAGGTATATCCTTTTACTCAGTCTGCCTCTATGGATACGGAGCAATTTAATAATTCTATCACATTTGTACAGGAAAATGCCAATGGAGCAATCGTACACGATGGATTATTTGCGAGACCATCGGATACGGATCGCATTGATACCTATCTTTTAGAAAACAATCTTGTAGAGTAAGGAGAAGTATTTATAAAAAAACCTAATGAAAAATATAGAGAGATTGAAAGGCGATGCTGTCCGGTTAATTTATACTATTCGATGATATCAATAGAAAGTGGTGGGAAATGAGAAAAAAAGTATGGTTTTTTCTACTTTTGCTTATGATCTTCTTATCATTTTGGTTAAGCGGCTGGGAGGGAGTAAGAGAAACTAAGATAATGGATCGTCAATCACCACAGGAAAAATCAGAGGAACATATGCCTATGCCAGCGGAAGTTAACTATGAATATGAAATACAAGAGCTTTATGCTCAGCGTGGAGAAAATCAAATTTATGGGGTTATTTATATTCCTAAAGATGCAGGAGAGGAAATGCCAGCGGTTATTTTTTCTCATGGTTTTGGTGGTACATATTCTGTAGGAATACAATATGCAGAAGCTTTAGCAAAAAAAGGATATGTGGTGTATTGCTTTGATTTTTGTGGTGGAAGCCCTAGTAGTCGAAGTGACGGTTCTACTTTAGAGATGTCTTTATTTACAGAACAGTCGGATTTAGAAGCAGTCATTGCTATGATACAGAAGCTGGACTATGTGGATAGTGATAATCTATTTTTAATAGGAACTAGTCAAGGTGGAGCTGTTTCGGCCATTACCGGTGCTACCCATCCGAAGGAAATTCGTGGGATGGTGCTTCTATATCCTGCGTTTATTCTGACAGAACGTGCCAATGAATTGTTCCAGAGTGAGGATGAAATCCCAGATGTTTATTTCTTTATGTGGATGAATGTAGGGCGCAGCTATTTTGAGCCTTTGATCGGATATGATATTTATGAAGAAATAGCGGATTATGATAAAGATGTACTACTGATCCACGGCGCTGCGGATAGCATTGTTCCCCTTTCCTGTTCAGAGCGAGCATTGGAAGTCTATCCATCGGCAGAATTGAAGATCATTCCTAGTGGTGGTCATGGATTTTATGGAGATAATGCTCAACAAACGATAAGCTATATACTAGAGTACTTGGAAAACCATCGTGTTTAATATGTTTATTTTGTTTATCGTTATGGGAAAAGTTAAGAACGAGTAGGATTTGTTGATATAGCAAATAGGAAGAAAGGAGTATATGATTATGAAAAAAATAGTAACTATTATGTTTTCTACGGCTATGATACTTTCTCTAGTTGCCTGCGGTAACGGTCAGCTAGAAGAAACAACAAGTTCATCTTCTTCATCAACAGAAGTATCTCAGGCTTCTTCTGAAACAGTTGATAAAAATAAGGATGAAAATACTCAGACAGAAGAGACAGACTCTAACAGAAACATTTTGATTGCCTATTTTTCTGTCCCTGAAACGGATGGCGTGGATACCGTTGCTGGAGCTAGTCGTGTTGTAGTAGACAGCGAGGTATTGGGAAATAATCAGTATATTGCACAGCTTATTCAACAGGAAGTTGGTGGCGACCTTTTCAGAATTGAAACAGTACAGGAATATCCAGGTACCCATGAGGCACTTTTAGAATTTGCGTACAATGAGCTCTCTGATAATGCAAGACCAAAGCTTGCAACACAGATTGAAAATCTGGATAGTTATGATGTGATCTTCCTTGGATATCCCAACTGGAATTCGGATCTGCCTATGCCTCTTTATACTTTCTTAGAGCAGTATGATTTCAATGGAAAAACGATTATTCCGTTCACCACTCATGGTGGTAGTGGGTTTTCACGGACAGTTCAAACAATAGAAGAACTTCAGCCGGGAGCAACGGTTGTAGAAGATGGTCTTTCCATTTCAAGAAATCATGTGCCAGAGGCACAGAACGATGTAGCGAGCTGGGTTAGATATGCTCTCATGACAGAAAAATATGAGTAACAACAAGTTTAGGTAGTATGGAAATAATTTTGAAATAGAAAAGCCTGTCTTTTACCGGACAGGCTTTTCTCATAAAGGAGATAATAAATGAAACCAAAAATGATTTGTAAGCTCGGTATCGATTTGATTATGATAGTTCTTTTATTGCTGCTGATGGCAAAGCAGATCACAGGAAATTTTGTTCATGAGTGGATAGGTACAGGAATGTTTATTTTCTATATGCTACATCATGTTTTGAACTTTCAATGGTATACTCATTTGTTCAGGGGAAAATATACACCTTTTCGTGTTGTACAGTTTGTAGTAAATTTATTACTTTTGCTTTCTATGTTTGGAACAATGATAAGCGCCATTGTTTTGTCGAGAGAAGTTTTTGTATTTTTACCGATTTCAAGTGGTATCGCGCTAGCGCGTCCTACGCATATTTTATGTACCTTCTGGAGTTTCACCCTGATATCCTTGCATTTGGGTCTGCATTGGAATATGGTTCTAGGAATGTTACGAAAAGCATTTAGACCGATTTCATCAAAGCATCTGAAAATCGCTCTTCGAATGGGGAGCGTAGCGATTGCCACCTACGGGCTTTATGCCTTTATAAAGAATCAATTCCTCTCCTATATGTTTTTGACATCTTCATTTGTTTTTTTTGATTTCGAGCGCCCGATATTTTTGTTTTTCACAGAGTATATTGCCATTATGGGGTTATTTGTGTTTTTAACCTATTATGGAGCAAAAGGATTAAAAAGATTATCTAGAAAACGGAATTAAATTTTAAAACACTGAGAAATACGCTTTGCAAGTTTCTCAGTGTTTTAAGCAGATAGAACAAGGAACTTATTAAGAAAATAGGGAACTAAACTCTTCTTTCGTAAAGGCATAAAGTTCATGAAGAGCTCTTGTAATGGCAACATAGAGGAGCTTTGCTTCCTTTTTATTATTGCCATAGTGGTTTTCATCGGCGTTCCAAAGAAGAACAGCATCAAATTCCAGTCCTTTTGTTAAAGAAACTGGCAATACCATAATTCCATTTTGGAAATCACTTTCTTCTTTCGTATCGCTTGTGTAATGATTACTAATTGGAATATGAGACTTGGCTAGAAGCTCTTTTACTTCCTCTGTTTCTTGTTCGGTACGACAAACAATAGCAATCGTTTCGTATCCTTTGGAAGAAAGTTCTCTTACTGTTTCGATAAACTTATTTTCGGCTGGTGTAGAAGACATTTCGTTTTGTTCCTCGAGTTTTATAAATTGTACAGGCACTCCATGACGAATGACAGGTTCAATTTTATAGTTTCCTTGGGAGGCTTTTTCTAATACTTTTCCTGCACATTGGGAGATCTCAATGGTATTTCGATAACTTTTGGATAAGAGATAAAAGCTATCGCTTTCTTTGGAAAAGAGAGCTTCTTTTAGTCCTTCCCAATCATTCATACCAGTTTCATAGCGAATATTTTGAGAAACATCCCCCATAATTGTAAAATAACAGTTTGGAAGCAGTTGTTTTAATACATAATAGATCATTTCTCCAAAGTCTTGTGCTTCATCGATAATAATTTGGCTAAATTCATCTGTTTCTTTTTTTAGGAGAATTCGTTTCCAGATGAGGGCAAGGCTAGCAACATCATAAATATCGAATTGGGATTTTTGAATGGCGCTTTTTGTATGAGCAAAAAGTTCACTCTCTTTTTCTTGTTGTTCTAGTTTCCAGTTTAGGAATTGTTCATATAAGAAAGGTTCTGTCCACTTATATTGTTCGGAATCAAAGTATTTCTTATATTGTTTTAATTTGTCCTTTTTATAGTTTTCTTTTTCTTCCACACAAAGGAACTTAATACGTGTTGCAATTTTGGCATTTAATAATTTTTCCAGTTGTAGAAGAGAACAAGAAGCATTGTTTTTTAAAGTTTCTTCCATCATTTCTTTGGAGAGCAATAGTCCAACTTGTGGATCTCTTACTTCTTGAATTGGAAGATGCGTGTTTTTCCAATCATCTAAAAATTGTTCTAATTGTTTTACAAAAGATAATTTGCTTTTATAAGGAGCATCGAGTTGTTCTGGTATTTGTTTATATTTTTTCTTCCAAGCTTTTCCCATAAGGTAGGGGAGAAATAAGTCCATACGCATCTGGCCTACATGATTCACATCAAGTTCTGGTAAGCCACTGCTGATGTAATTTAAAAGCATATCATTGCTTCCAACAATACAAAATTCAGAAGGTTTATAACGATCTTCATAGTTATAAAGAAGATAGGAAATGCGATGTAAGGCAACCGTTGTTTTCCCGCTTCCAGCAACCCCTTGTACAATAATGTTTTTGTATGGGACATCACGAATAATTTCATTTTGCTCTTTTTGAATGGTAGCAATAATATCTCCAAGGACGGCTTCTTTATTTTGGGACAAATATTTGATTAAAAGCTCATCGTTAGAAGCTACATCGTCGTCGTAAAAACCAAGAAGAGTTCCCTTTGCGATATCATAGGTACGTTTTTTTTGTAACTGAATTTCCACTTGTTCTCCGTTTGGAACAGAATAACTGCCATCCCCTAATTCATTTTCATAGTAAACAGAGGCTACAGGAGCACGCCAATCTACAATTAATACATCGGTCTGATTTTCCATAATACCATTTTTCCCGATATAACAAGTAGAAGTTGTTTCAAATGTTTTATCTTCATAGTCGATACGGCCAAAGTAGGTTTTATTTAAGGCGGAACGATTTTTTCTAAGAGTATTTTGGGCATCTGCTAAAATATTTTGGCCTGCTAATAATTGACCGTAAGAGTCACCTTCCCCCTTTTTTATACTTTGGAACAATTCTTTTACCGTTTCTTTGTATTCCGATTCTTTTTCCTCCAAAGAATGGATGTTTTGTTTTATAATAGCTAAACAATGATTTAAATGGTTTTCTTCTAATTGTTGTTCTGAACTCATAATAGTACCTCTCTTTCTTCTCAATGTTAAGTGCAAATAAAGTTATAACAAAAAAAGAAAAAAAAGAATAGACTTATATTTTAAAGTATGATATGATGATAACATAAGTCATAAATGAAATAGAAG
>UQVN01000119.1 GCA_900544525.1 uncultured Eubacteriales bacterium | reverse complement strand
ATATTTTTATGCCTTGTTTAAACGAAGAATTTTTGTTTTTTGTATATTAGATATTCATAGAGCGAAAATATTTTTATTTTTATGTAAAAATTTCTGCTTCACTTATACCTTCTACACAAAGCATAGCATAAAATTAGCACAGGATTTTCCTACCTGTGCTAATTTCCCACTTTTTAAAAGCGTACCTTCATCATTTTGATAACTTTCCTTGCAATGTAAACAATAAGTTCATGGCATCTAGCGGTGTCATATGAGAAAGATCGAGATTTCTTAGTTGTTGTAACACTTCTTCTTCGGTTGGATCGCTCACTTTTTGAGCACTGGTTTCTGGGAATAGAGAAAGTTGTACTGGTTCTGCTTGATACTCTTCTAACTTCTTCGATACTTGAATCCCTTTTACTTTTGTAGCGATATCATGATCGCTTAACTCGGATACAATCTCCTTTGCACGCTCAATTACTAGTTCTGGAATTCCTGCTAATCTGGCTACTTGGATTCCATAGCTTTTATCTGCACCACCTTTTATGATCTTACGTAGGAAAATAATGTCATCGCCTTGCTCTTTTACCGCAATGCAATAATTATTAACACTTGCCAACTTACCTTCTAGCTCTGTCAATTCGTGATAATGGGTTGCAAATAACGCCTTTGCTCCAAGGAGCTTTGGATTACTAATATATTCTACTACTGCCCATGCGATACTAAGTCCATCAAAAGTAGACGTTCCTCTTCCAATTTCATCAAGAATTAATAAACTTTTCTTCGTAGCATTTCTTAAAATATTAGCAACTTCGCTCATTTCCACCATAAACGTACTCTGTCCCGATGCTAAATCATCTGATGCTCCTACTCTTGTAAAAATACGATCCACAATTCCAATATTCGCTTCTTTTGCTGGTACAAAACTTCCGATTTGTGCCATTAATACAATAAGAGCCGTTTGGCGCATATAAGTGGATTTTCCAGCCATATTCGGTCCTGTAATAATGGAAATTCTATGGTCTTTTTGATCTAAAAAAGTATCATTGGCAACAAACATATCATGATCGATCATTTTTTCAACGACCGGATGACGACCATCTTTAATATCTAAAATTCCTTTTTGATTTAATTTTGGACGCACATACTGATTTCGCTCCGCTACTAAGGCAAGGGAGGTAAACACATCCACTTGTGCAATCGCATGAGCCGTTCTTTGTACTCGCTCAATTTCTTCTGCAATGGTATCTCGAATTAAAACAAACGTTTCATACTCTAACGCACATAACTTATCTTCTGCGCCTAAAATATTTCCTGCTAGTTCATTTAATTCTTCTGTTGTATAACGCTCTGCATTTGCTAATGTTTGACGGCGAATATAAGAATCTGGAACGAGAGATTTATAAGAATTCGTCACTTCTAAATAATAACCAAATACTTTATTGTATTTAATTTTTAAATTTTTAATTCCTGTCTTTTCACGCTCTCTTGCTTCTAAATCCGCAAGCCACTGCTTTCCATCTGTTTTCGCTTTCTTTAATAAATCAATATCTTCTTTAAAGCCTTCTTTAATAATTCCACCTTCCCGAATTGGAATCGGTGGATCTTCGATAATAGCGGCATCAATCAGTTCATAAATATCTTGTAACGGATCTAAAACATGATACAGGTCTTTTAAAAGCCCCGTCTTAAATGTCTTTAATAGTTCTTTGATATATGGTAAATATTGAAGAGATGTTTTAAATGCGATAAAATCTCTTGGATTTGCTGTCTTAAATGTAATTCTCGTCATCAAACGTTCCATATCGTAAATCGGACGAAGATATTCTCGCAATTCTTCTCGCACAAACACTTGTTCATTTAATGATTCGATTGCAGTTAAACGAGCTTCGATTTGTTCCTTTGAAATAAGTGGTTGTTCAATATAATTTCTCAGTAGACGAGCTCCCATGGCAGTCTTCGTCTTATCAAGTACCCACAAAAGAGAACCTTTCTTTTGTTTTTCTCGCAACGTTTCACAAAGTTCTAAATTTCTTCTTGTAGAACTATCTAAAATCATAAAAGAACTTGCAGAATATGGCTCAATGGTAATTAAATGAGAAAGAGACGTTTTTTGTGTCTCATATAAATATTGTAATAATGCTCCAGAAGCAATCGCCCCAAGCTCATATTCTTGCAATCCAAGCCCCTCTATTGTTTCTACTTTAAAATGTTGCTTAATCAAACTTTTACAAGCCTCTTCTTCAAAGTAGCGACTATCCACATAGGAAATAGCGGTTCCAAGTTTATCGTGGATAAAATCAAGAGGTAACGTGCTCATAAGCACTGCTTCATTGCATATAATTTCTGCTGGAGTAAACTTATAAATCTCATCTAAAAGCTTTCCTGTATCATCAAACTGAGTCGCTTTAAACTCTCCTGTTGATACGTCTACAATGGCCATGCCATACAATCCCTCAAATAGAAAAATTCCCATCAAATAGTTATTTTTACTTTCATCTAATGTCTGGGCTGACATATTGGTTCCAGGAGTTACAATGCGAATCACATCACGCTTTACAATCCCCTTTGATTTTTTTGGATCTTCTACTTGCTCACAAATTGCAACTTTATATCCTTTTTCAATTAACTTATTTAAATAGCCTTCACAAGCATGGTATGGAACACCACACATTGGCGCTCGTTCCTCTTGTCCACAGTCTTTTCCTGTTAAAGTAATTTCTAATTCTTTTGAAGCAATTAACGCATCATCAAAAAACATCTCATAAAAATCACCAAGCCGATAAAATAAAATACAATCCTGATAATTTTTCTTTATCTCAAAATATTGTTCCATCATTGGAGTCAATTTTGCCATCGTGTTCCTCATTTCTATTTTCTTCATTCTTCCTATCAATCGACGCTTCTATTTCACTTCTCTTTGTTTGCTATTTTACTTTCTTATGCCTTTTACGCAAAAGAGAACTGACTATTAAGCCAGCTCTCCAATGTAATAAAAACCACGAGATTCCACTAATTTCACATCAAAGATTTGTCCTATCATGCACTCAGAGCCTTTTAAATGAACGGTTGTATTATTCGTAAGGCGTCCTGTCACCATTGTATTATCTTGATGATTCACTTCTTCTACAAGAACTTTTTGAGTTGTTCCTTGTAATTTTCCATGGGATAATGCAGAAACTTCTTGTACTACTTTAAGGAGACGATCAAAACGCTCTTTCACAATATCCTCTGGAATCTGATCCTCCATAGCCGCTGCTGGTGTTCCTGTTCTCTTAGAGTAAATAAATGTAAACGCTCCATCATACTGTGCCTGTTTTACAACATCAATTGTCTCTTCAAAATCTTCTTCTGTCTCCCCTGGGAAACCTACAATAATATCTGTTGTAATTGCAATATCTGGAATTCTTTCACGAACTTGTTTTACAATCTCTAAATAACGCTCTTTCGTATAGTGACGATTCATCTTTTGTAACAATCTAGAACTTCCAGATTGTAATGGTAAATGAAGATGATTGCATACTTTTTTGGATGTTGCAAGCACTTCAATGAAATCATCTGTAATATCTTTTGGATGTGGTGTCATAAAGCGGATTCTCTCTAATCCTTCTACTTTATCAAGTTCTCTTAAAAGATCTGCAAAATTCACTTTTGGCTCTAATGTTTTTCCATAAGAGTTAACATTTTGACCAAGAAGCATGATCTCCACAACACCATCTGCCACTAATTCTTCCACTTCTCTTACAATATCGCTAATTTCACGGCTTCTTTCACGACCACGAACATAAGGAACAATACAATATGTACAGAAGTTATTACATCCATACATAATATTAACTCCACATTTGAAAGAGAATTTTCTCTCAGCAGGAAGATCTTCTACGATTTCTGTTGTATCTTTCCAAATATCGATGATCATTTCTCCTGAATCCAGTCTTGCTTTTAAAAGTTCCGCTAATTTAAACACGTTGTGAGTACCAAAAATAATATCTACAAAACGATAGCTTTCCTTGATTTTTGTTACCACATCTGCTTCTTGCATCATACAACCACAAAGGGCAATTAACATATCTGGATTTTTTTTCTTTAATGTCTTTAAATGTCCAAGTCTTCCATATACTTTTAAGTTTGCATTCTCACGAACCGTACAAGTATTATAAAGGACAAAATCTGCCTCTTCTGTTTCGGCTTCCACATAACCGATTTTGCTTAAAATACCAGCTAACTTCTCCGCATCTTTCGCATTCATCTGGCATCCAAAGTTAACTACTTTAAATGTTGGTCTTTTTCCCGTTTCTGCCACCTTTTTTTCAAGGCGTTCATGGAGTTCTTCTATACAAGATAATTGATGTCTTGTTTCCTCAATATTTTTATTGCTCATTAAAAGCTCCTTTCTTCATAATAAAAGTAATATTAAACGATAAATTCATCTTCGATCATTTACTATTTTATTCCATTATTTAAGTATAACAATTCGTTTCAGTTCTCAGTGAAACTAAATAATAATTCTATCATATTTCTTTAAAAATGCAAGTAAAGATGATTTCTTAACAATCGGAAATTATTCTACAATCTTTATATGAGTATAATCTACTGCAGAATCCTCTAGTTCTTTTACAACACGATTATATCGGAAAAACCACGCCGTTCCTTTTACATTGATATATTCTGCGATTTTCTTTTCAGGTGCTCCAGACTTTAACATATGGCTGACACTAATCACACGAAGCTGATTGAGCGTAAAAGGCTCTACATCACAAGCAAGACAGGCCGAACGAAGCCAATTTTGCAGACTTCGAATACTAACAGGACGATTTTGTTTATTCAGCAATAGATTCGGTACATCGCTAAAACGCGCGGATACATAATGCATAATAATATTTGCCACATCTTCTGGCACTTTCACAAAGCGATCACTCGTATTGCTTACTTTCATTCGAATCCCATAATTTCCTTTTGCATCCTGAAAAAACATTGGTCTTTTTAAAGATGTGATCTCATGAATGGTCATTCCACACCGAAGTGCTAATGACATGGCGATAAACAAGGCCATTTCATTATTGGATTTTACATATTGAAACACTTGATCAATTTCTTCAAAGGTTGGAAGATCATTTGGATCTAGCTCCACTTCAGTTTCTGGTAAAATAAGTGTTGTAAAATAAGCCGTATAGATCGGAGAAATATCATATTCCTTTGCTTTTGCATCCACAAATCGAGCTACAGCCCGATAGATTCTTAAATTATATTTAACGGTTGAAATATCCGCATTCTGTTCAAATTTATGAAAGAAATCCTGTACATGTTGGGCTGTTAAAGCTAAAAAATCACATTTAGAATAATTGCATAATGCTGCTATTGCATAAAGATATTGTAATTTTGTATTATGTTTTTTAAAACGATTTAAAGCGTAGTCATCAAATATTTCTAAAAACTTATCACTCAAGTAAGGACAATATTGTCTTAATTCTTCAAAACTTTCAGGGATTATGTTTTTTGCCATTGGAACTCTTCCTTTCTTTCAGCTTTTATATTGATATGAATTGTAATTATGATTACAATGACAATGACAACTTCTAGCAAATATACAAAATTCTCTGAACGTAACTCTTCCATAAAAGGGTAACACTATGTAAACTTTTCACGTTCTTATAAAATGATTTGCCATTTCAGTATACTTTACTTTTATGAATTCATCAATCTTTTTTTCACTCTATGAGACTTTCTTTTTTATGTTAAAGGAAATTGTATTTTCTTTAACATGAAAAAGAACAAGGATAAAGAAAAGACTATGAATTTTATCTTTCATAGTCTTTTCTTTATCAATTTTCTATTTTTTCTAAAATATTAAGTAATGCCTCCACACCCTTCTTTCCAAAAAACACTTCTTTCTCATTAATAATCACACAAGGAACACTCATAATGTTATATTGTTCTTTTAATGCCGGATAATGGGATAAATCATACATCTCTGCTTCAATATTTTCGTTTTCAATAGCAATTCTTTGTGCAGACATTACAACTTCTGGGCACATAGTACAAGATAGAGATACTGCTATTTTCATTTTTATTTTTGTTTGAATTTGTTTGATTTTATTTAATATCTCTTGTGAAATCGGCTGTCCATCACTGCCTGCATTATATAGCGCAATAATAAAGGAATTAAATTCATGTCCTCCAGGCACTCCATGAAACTGTACTCCAAACTCCTTTCCCGTTTCATCACAAATGGATAGGGATGGATAAATGATTTCATCTTCTGTATTATCTGTTATTGTTACAAAAGAAATCCGATCACTTAAATGGCGCATTTCTTCTACAAACCCTTTCACTTCTTTTGATAACTGAGAGGAATCTAAATAGACTTTTACCATTACATTTTTTGTAAATCTTTCAAAAATCGGATATAATTCTTGTTTCATAGCTTCTGATAAAAAGGACGTTTGATCTTCTTGTTGATATTTTTCTTCTTGTATTGCTATTGTTGATCTCTTTGGTTTTTCTTCTCTTTTAATCCCTAGATTCTCATAGAGCGAAAATAAATACTTTTCCATTGCAGTGGCCGCAATGGCTCCATCCGAAACAGCCGTTACTACTTGTCGAAGTTCTTTTACGCACACATCTCCTGCACCATATATCCCTTCTCTGGATGTTTGTTGTCTTCTATCGGTCACTAAATACCCTTGTTCATTTAACTCTACCATTTCTTTAAATAAAGCCGTCGCTGGCTCATACCCTGCAAATACGAACACTCCAATATTTTCTCCATGTTCCCCTTCGTAGCGATGTCTTTCCTTTTGTTCTCCCTCTTCTGTTACAATATATTGTAGTGTTTGTTCTCCCCCTACTTCTAACACCTTTGTCTGAAACTTCACTTCAATATTTGGGTGATTCATCACTTGATCGACGATGGAACCTGCACAAGTAAACTGTTCTGTTATCACAAAAATTGTTACCTTTTTTGCATATCTCGTTAAGAAAATTGCCTCTTCTGCAGCAGCAAATCCTCCACCTACAACATAAACATCTTTTCCAGTGAAAAACTCTCCATCACAAGTGGCACAATAAGCAACACCTCTTCCACGAAATTCTTCTTCCCCTATAAAGCCTGCTCTTCTAGGGCTTGCTCCCGTTGCCAATAAAACACTAAAACATCGAATCGTTCCTTTATCTGTTACAATCTCTTTTTCATTTTCATGAAATTTAATCTCTTTTACTTCTCCTTGTAAAAACTCTGCTCCAAAACTTTGAGCCTGTTTTCTCATCCCTTCTGTCAATTTCTTCCCATCAGTCATTGGAACTCCTGGATAGTTTACAACTTCAGAAGTAATGGTAATCTGTCCACCAATGGTTTCTTTTTCAATTACTAAGACACGGTACTGGGCTCTCGCTAAATAAATCGCCCCCGATAAACCTGCTGGGCCTCCGCCAACAATCACTGCATCATAAAAATCTCTCAATACATTTTCTCCTTTCTTTTTCTAAACACTGCTAAGTATACGATACCTTTTCGCCATATTAACCATTGTTTCCGTTTGACTTTTCATGACCCGAGATATCTTCTACGAAAAAGAGGAAGTTGCTTTTTTTACAACCTCCTCTTTCTCTTAACATAATGTCGTTATTTTCACGCGTTTTATTATCTTTTATAACAAACCAACAAGATCAAGACTTGGCTTTAATGTTTCTGCTCCTGGTTGCCATTTTGCTGGGCAAACTTCATCTCCATGTTCTGCTACAAACTGAGAAGCTTGTACACGACGGAAAATCTCATCTGCATTTCTACCAACATTTCCTGCTGTTACTTCATATGCAACAATTTCTCCTTCTGGATTCACAATGAAATCGCCTCTTTCTGCTACTCCTTCTTCTTCGATCATAACATCGAAATCACGGGCTAATTTTCCAGTTGGATCAGCGAGCATTGGATACTGAATTTTTTTAATGCGATCGGATGTATCATGCCATGCCTTATGCACAAAATGAGTATCACAAGAAACAGAGTAAACATCACAACCAATTTTTTGAAATTCTTCATATTTATTTGCTAAATCTTCTAATTCTGTTGGGCAAACAAAAGTGAAATCCGCTGGATAAAAGAAGAATAAACTCCATCTTCCTTTGATCATCTCACTTGTAATTTCTTTAAATTCTCCATTGACATAAGCCTGTACTTTAAAATCACTTACTTTTTTTCCTATTAATGACATATCATTTTCTCCTTTTCTTTCTTTTAGTTAGTTAAGGCTAACTATTATTTATAATAATAAGAAACTCTCAATATAGGTTTCTTTTTTTCACTATTTTGTTCTTTTTATCTATATGGACTTGGTAAGAAACCATCGCAATAGGTTTCTTACCGTCCATAGTATCAATGATTAACGTTTTACATTAAAAGCATCAAATGCTGGATAGCAAGCACTTGCGCCTAATTCTTCTTCAATTCTTAAAAGCTGATTGTATTTTGCAACACGCTCACTTCTACTTGGTGCTCCAGTCTTAATCTGACAAGTATTTAAAGCAACTGCTAAATCCGCAATTGTTGTATCTTCTGTTTCACCAGAACGATGAGAAGTAACAGCTGTATATCCAGCTTTATGCGCCATTTTAATTGCTTCTAAAGTTTCTGATACAGAACCGATCTGATTTAATTTAATTAAAATAGAGTTTCCACAACCCATTTCAATTCCTTTACTTAAACGTTCCGTATTTGTAACAAATAAATCATCGCCAACTAACTGGATCTTATCTCCTAGTTCTTTTGTGAGTAACTGCCATCCTTCCCAGTCTTCTTCATCAAGACCATCTTCGATCGAATAAATTGGATATTTCTCACATAAGTCTTTCCAATGAGCAACTAATTCAGCAGAAGTAAATTTTTTCTTGCATTTTGGAAGGATATATTCTCCTTTTTTCTCACCTTTCCATTCACTAGAAGCGGCATCCATCGCAAGAACAAAATCTTTTCCTGGTTCATAACCAGCTTGTCTAATCGCCTCTAATATGTATTCAATTGCTTCTTCATCACTTTGAAGGTCTGGTGCAAATCCACCTTCATCTCCAACAGATGTAGCAAGTCCTTTTGATTTTAATAAAGCCTGTAATGTATGGAATACTTCTGTACACCAACGAAGTCCTTCTCTAAAAGTAGGTGCTCCTGCTGGCATAATCATAAATTCTTGCACATCCACTGTATTTCCTGCATGAGCTCCACCATTTAAAATGTTCATCATAGGTACTGGAAGTTTATTTCCAGAAATTCCACCTAAGAAACGATAAAGAGGAATCTGTAATGACATAGAAGCAGCTCTTGCACAAGCGATAGAAACTGCTAAAATTGCATTGGCTCCTAAATTGGATTTATCTTTTGTTCCATCCGCTTTGATCATGGCTTGATCAATGGCATAAATATCAGAAGCATCCATTCCTTTTAAAACATTTGAAATTGTTTCATTAATATTAGTAACTGCTTTTAAAACACCTTTACCGCCAAAACGATTTTTTTCTCCATCACGAAGTTCTAATGCTTCAAATTCTCCTGTAGAAGCTCCACTTGGTGCTGTACCAAAAGCCACTGTACCATCTGTTAAATGCACTTCTGCTTCCACAGTTGGATTTCCTCTAGAATCGATAATTTCTCTACCAATTACTTTTTCAATTTCAATATATTTTTTCA
>UQVN01000118.1 GCA_900544525.1 uncultured Eubacteriales bacterium | reverse complement strand
TACATCAAAAAAAGTTTTACAATATGCCGTTATCCTATTAGGCTTTGGAATGAATTTAACCGATATTTTGGAAAAAGGAAAAGAATCGTTACCAATTATTATTTGCACAATTGCTACATCACTTATTATTTCTTATGTGTTATGCAAAGCAATGCATATTCCAAGTAAAATTTCAACATTAGTTGGAGTTGGTTCTAGCATTTGTGGTGGTTCTGCTATCGCAGCAACTGCTCCAGTCATTGATGCGGATGATGAAGAAATTGCACAAGCCATTTCTGTTATCTTTTTATTTAATATTATTGCTGCATTAATTTTTCCACATCTTGGAGCTATGTTAGGATTAAGCAACGAAGGATTTGGGATTTTTGCAGGAACAGCTATAAATGATACGTCTTCAGTAACAGCAGCAGCATCTGCTTGGGATGGAATGCATGGAACAGGAACTGCAGTTCTTGATCAGGCAACCATTGTTAAATTAACAAGAACATTAGCAATTATTCCAATTACATTAGTATTAGCTTTTATGCAGATGAGAAAGGCCAAAAAAGAAGGAACGGAGTCAGGTGCTACCTTTAGCTTAAAGAAAATCTTCCCATTTTTTATTTTATTTTTTGTGTTAGCTTCTGTTGTTACAACGGTATTTTCTTTACCAACAGGAGTGACAGCGCCATTAAAAGAGTTAAGTAAATTCTTTATTGTAATGGCAATGGGAGCCATTGGATTTAATACAGACATTGTAAAATTAGTAAAAACAGGTGGAAAACCAATTTTCATGGGCTTATGCTGTTGGATTGGAATTGCCCTTGTAAGCCTTGGACTCCAACATATGATTGGCATTTATTAAAAAATGCGGAAAAGAAAAAGCATATCAGATAGACTTTTCCTATAAAAATACCGAGTAACACAAAAAATAGTGTTACTCGGTATTTTTTGTTCCGATTACTTTTGTGGGGAGTTTAATGTTTCTTCAATGGTATCCAACAGTTCCTTATTTTTTTCAGGGTTCATCATACAAAAACGGAAATAATAAGGGGAAAGCCCTTCAAAAGTAATGCAATCTCGTATCATAAGACCTTTGCGAATACAAATATCAAATAAGTCCGATGCGGTAATATCTTCTCGCAATATTTTACATAAAATAAAGTTTCCTGCTGGTTTCACATAAGAAACGTTTTGCATAGAAGAAAGGCGGTCACAAGCACGCTTTCGCTCTGAAGAAATTAATTCTTTTGTTGCCTTGATATAGTCGATATCAGAAAACATAACTTCTCCAGCTAAAGAAGCGAGAGAATTGATCGTCCAAGGATTTTTTTCTTTTTTCATCGTTTCCAAAAGAGGAAGATTTCCACAAATAGAATAACCGAGGCGAAGTCCAGGAGAAGCAAAAAATTTACTAATTCCTCGAAGGACAACAAGGTTTTCAAATTCTTTTGTAAGAGGGACGGAGGTGATTTCCTCTGTATTTGGTGCGAATTCCACATAAGTTTCATCTACAATGACAAAGATGTTTTTTTCTTTACAGTAGGAAAGAATTTCTCTCATCGTGTTGGAAGAAAGAGCAGTAGAAGTTGGATTATTTGGATTGCAAATAATGAAAAGGTCAAAGCCTTTTTTCAGCGTCTCTTTTAATTCTTCCATACATAACTCAAATTGATTTTCTTCTTTTAAGAAATGAAAAAAACATTCTCCACCAGCTAGATGAATTTCGCGTTCATATTCCGAATAAGTAGGAGCAAGAAGAAGGGCTTTTTTTGGATGATGGAGTTGGATAAATAAAGAAATCAGTTCAGTCGCTCCATTTCCAACGAGAATAGAACGATAGTCTGCCCCAACATAAGTACCAATCGCTTTTCTAAGATTTGTATATTCCCGATCGGGATAGGAAGTAACTACATCAATATTTTCAGCTAATGTTTTTTTCATTAATGGAGAAATGCCGAGGGGATTGACATTTGCCCCAAAACTTGTGATATCTTCTTTTTTAATATCATATATTTGTTCAATTTTTTCTAGATCACTTCCATGAAAGTGTTCTTTTGGTGTTAACATAATGAATAAACCTCTTTTCTATAATAAAATACTATTTTTGCTATGTTCTATTATAATACAAGATCTTCCATTCGGACAAGGAAATAAAAAATATAATTGTTGATTAGCACCTTTTTTCTCTCCTGATGAAATCCCTTTGTTTTTTCTAAAAACACTGTTATAATGGAATGGAATATTTACGAACAATGAAATTTGATGAAATAGGTAGGTGGTTGACGAATGAAGAAGAAAATCTGGCAAATGTCAGAGGGGAAATTTGATATAAAACGTCCGAAAGTAAAGATTTCTGAGGAAAAAATTCAGTTGCAACTAAAAGAGGGGGCTTTTATTGAAGGAGAATTTCAGATAGAATCTATCAATAAAGAGCCGATAAAGGGGTGTGTGATTTCCACAAATTCATTAATGGAAATTGTTTCGGAACGAGATTTCATAGAGACACAATATGGGATTCGTTATTATTTTAATGGAAAGAATACACAAGCAGGAGATAAAGAAACGGGTAGTTTCGTTCTTATTACTGATGGAGGAGAGTTTGAAGTTCCTTATGAAGTGATAATTGAGGGAAACTATTTGACAACAAGCATTGGGGAATTAAAAGATATCCGTAAGTTTTTAGAACTGGTGGAGAAAAATCGAGAAGAAGCATTAGAATTATTTGCTTCTGTAGAATTTGAGAAGGTATTATTAAAAGGAGAAGATGAGCAGAAATTAGTGTATCAGGCTTTGCTAGAAAGTCGTTCTTTAGCGCAAGCCATGGAAGAGTTTATTGTTTTCTTAAAAGAAAAAGAGCCTGTATATTTGAGCCTGAATGAGACAAAAGTAACCATATTACCAGAACAAGATCGGTATGAAATTAAAGTAAAACAAAATAGAGAAGGTTATGTAGGGGCGATTATACAGGAGCAAAAAGGATATTTACATATAGAGAAAACAGTATTACATCAAGAGGATTTTCAAAATCAAGAAGCGAGCATTGTTTTTGAAGTGGATAAAATCAGCCGTTCCATTCATGATTGGAATACCGAGTTAGAAGTTCTTTGTGGAAGCCAGATAATAAAAATCCAAGTCTCTTATGATTCAGGAGAAAAAGGAAGAAAAAAAAGAGAAGAGCTGGCAAAAAAGAGAATATGGAAAAAGAAAGCATTTGAACTTTATGAGAATTGGTTTTTATATCATACGAATATGTTGTCAGAAGAACGATATAAAAACAATGAGAAAAAAATAGCCTTATCCCTTCAAGAAGAAGAGGAAGGAAGAAAAGTAGTTCTTCCAGAGGAACATTATGTTCATTTGTTAAATCGCCTTTCAGAAGAGGCAACAAAAGATTCTTTAAGAAAAAAAGAAGAGTTAATTGCTTTGTATGAAAATGGATATCACAGCCCATTTCTTTCCTATGAAATGTTAAAAGATATGAATGAGGAGCCAGAGTTATTAACAGAGCTAAGGGGAGCAGAACTTTATGCCTTAAAATGGGGATGCAAATATCACTTTGTTTCTATGCGACTTTTGGATCGGTTTATGCAATTGGCATCTCATGAAAAACAGTTTTCAAGGCGAGTATTTGAATTGGCTAAGAGATTTTATGAACAGCAACCATTGAAGGAATATTTGACTATTCTTTGTAGCATTTTAATCAAAGGAAATCGAATGGAGGAGAAATACCACATTTACTACAAATTAGGTGTTCAAGAATCATTAAAATTAATTGGACTTTGTGAGGCATATATTCGGAGTATGGATCATAGAGAATATGGGCTTATTCCACGCTCCATTCTATTATATTTTGTGGATGCTGAACCACTTCCAGAAGAGGAAAGGGCTTATTTATTTGCTAATATTTTATATCATGATCGGGAATATGAAGGTATTTTGTATCAATTTGGAGAGAAAATGCAATCGTTTATTAAAGAACAGATGCAAAAAGGAAAAATCAGTCAAGATCTGTTCTATTTATATAGAAGAAATTTTGAACGAATGTTAATTAGTGAAGAACTGTTGACAGAACTTCCAGGGATCTTATTTAAACAAAAAATAACTTGTCAACATCCTTTGATTACTGGAGTGATGGTATATCATCAGGAAACAAAAAAAGCCTCGTATTATCCTTTGATCAATCATACAGCTTATCTGGATCTGTATACAGATCGTTATAAGATTATATTATTAGATAAGTTAGGAAGACGATATGTAAGTTCCATCCCTTATGATTTACAAGATCTTTTTGAAGATTCCCGCTATATGAGGCTTTGTTATCAATATAATAAAACACAGCCGATGTTACTTTATCGACTTGGGCGTCATACACTAAAGTATCACCAAACGGATGCGAGAGCGATTCAAGTAATAAAAAACGTTTTAACGTTAAACGATATTGATGAGAAGTTTTATTTAAATTGTTTGAAACTAATTATTGATTATTATTATGAGAACTATGAAGGGGAATTATTAGATGAATATTTACAAAAAGTAGATTTAAGTCGTTATGAACGGGAAGATAGGAATCAATTGCTAGAGTACATGATTACAAGAAGAATGTATGGCCCTGTCCTATGTTCCATTGAGGAATATGGCTATCACGGAATTATGCCAAAGAGAATTTTGCGACTCACTTCTTACTTATTAAAGAGTACAGCTGTGACAAAAGATGAGTTTCTCCTTGAGATGTGTATGTATGCCTTTCGCAATGAGCGTTATGATGAATATTCATTAGAATACATCGGAAAATATTTAATTAGTTCCTTAAAGGAACTCATAGAGGTTTGGAATACATCTTTTGAAAATTCCGTTCGAATTGAAGCATTAGAAGAGAATATTTTAGCGCAGAGTTTGTTTGAAGAAAATATTTGTGAGGGTCTATTTCCTATTTTTGCTTCATTTTGGGAGAGAAAATCCGAAAGTTTGCTTGGGAAAGCATTTTTACGCTATGTAAGCTATGATAGTTTTGTAAAAGAATATTCATTTCCAATTGAATTTTATCGGATATTAAAAGAGGCAGTATTAACTGAACGGATTACCGACGACTTTGGCAAAATGGCATTGCTTTACGATCTATCCGAGCAATCGGAAGTTGAGGAAGAAATGTTGCCTTGGATTCAAAAGACGATTAGTGAATTTACAATGGAAGGAATTGTATTGCCATTTTTCCAAACATTTGCGACAAATCTTTCCGTGCCTTATGAACTAAAAGTGAGAAAGTGCGTTTGTTATCATGGAGAGAGAAACAGTATCTATTATATGAGATGTGCTTTAAGAGGAGAAGAGGGAAAGTATTATGAAAAGGCACAAAAAATAGAGATGAAAGAAGTTATGCCAGGGATTTATACGGCATATTTTGTAGTCTTTTATAAGGAAGAGATGGAATATAGTGTTTGGCAGAAAACCGAACATTCAGATCGGATGGTAAAGACAGGAACACTTCATGGAGAAAAAGAAGGAAAGGAGAAAGAAGAGAGTCGATTTGATTTATTAAATTCCTTTCTTATGAGCGTTGAGGCAAAAGAGGATGATAAAGCATATGAGCTTGCAAAAGAATACATCTATCATACAAAATTAATCGATCAAGAGTGGTCGCTGTTATAAAAATAAAGAGAGGATTAATATGGATACAATAAAACAAGAGACGTTATTAGGGATTGATCTTTCCTATGCTTATACACAAATTAGCTATCAGACTGAAGAGATGGAACAGCCACAAGCATTTGCAGAACAAGAGGAACGAGCATTGATTCCAAACCTTTTATTTTATGGGAAAGAATCAAAAAAATGGTATAGTGGATATGAGGCCAGACAAAAGAGGGATGAGGAACAAGGGAACTTTTTTGAGGATTTTGACCGAAAGTTAAAAAAAGAAGAAAAAATAATGGTAGAAGATACCTTGTATTCTTACAGGCAACTATTTGTGAAGATGTTAGCATTACATATGAAGAAGTTAAAAATTTCCTTTCAAGATGCACGCATTGTGATTACCAGTGGAAATCCGGAAATACTGTTTGATGAATTAGAGAATATAAAACAATTGATAAAAGAAAAACATTGTATTATTCATAGAATTAGTCATTTCACCGCCTTTATGGCTTTTGTTCTTCATCAAGAGGAATGTAGTGGAACAAAAGGAATCGGGTTATTGGAATATAATAAAGAAGGGATGGCATATCACTATCTTGGAAGGACACCAGCAGGGGATATGCTTCAAATTCA
This sequence comes from uncultured Eubacteriales bacterium, assembly GCA_900544525.1. Taxonomy (GTDB): domain Bacteria; phylum Bacillota; class Clostridia; order Lachnospirales; family Lachnospiraceae; genus Scybalomonas. Next base: position 3,488 of record UQVN01000118.1, on the reverse strand, counting down.
AACGATTCCATTGGAGGAAAGATTGGAATTAGAACAAGGAGAGTCAAAAGACGAAAGATTTTCCAAAATGCTAGAAAAGCTATTTTATCAATATAAGACTCCTGTCGTTTATTTGACGGGAAGCGAATTTGATGGCGAGTGGATGAATGAAACGTTGAAAGTTGTTTGTCGAAATAGGCGAGCTTTTATGGGACAAAATTTGTTTACAAAAGGTGCTTTTTGCTTTGCGTTAGAAGAAGGTAGAAAGAGGAATCCAAAACTACTTGCCAATGGACTGTGTTTATATAATATTGGAACAGCAATTACGGTAAATGGACAGCCAAGGTTTGCTCCTGTTGTAGAAGGTGGTTGTGACTGGTATGGACAAAAGGGAGCTGTGCAGTTCATGTTGGAAAATGAGCAGAAGATGGAAATTATTTATCAAAACCTTAGAACAAAAGAGATTGAGCGGGAAGTAATGGTTCTTCATGGGATGCCTAAACGCCCTCCGATGACTACAAGAGTAGAAGTAGAAGCACAATATACTTCCAGCAAAGAAGGCTATTTAAAAATTAAAGATTTGGGATTTGGAGAATTATTTCCAACTTCTCATCAAATTTGGGTGAAAAAGATTGTATTAAAAGAGTAGGAGATGGCAAAGTGGGAAAAGTGATTGTATGTGAAACGGAAGTGGCAAAAAAGCCATTTTGTTTTCAAGAAACAGGACAAAATTTTTATTCTTATGAAGAATTATGCTATTATATTTGTCAATATCCAGCTTTATTTCAAGTGGACTTTGTAACCGATGAGTTGATCGAATGGATGCAAAAAGAAATAAAAGCGTATACACTAGCGGAAAAACTTACCTATTTAAAAAGAGATAATGTGCAAAGTCGAGCACAGGTGTTAACGATTTTAGAAGCCTATCCTTATTTAAGTCCAAAAGATATTAGGGCAGTAATCGAGAGACTTGACTTGTTGCGCTTAAAAGAAGTTTGGTTACAAAAGAGATATTATGCCGATGCGCTATATAAAGCTGGAAAACCACAACAAGCCCTAAAGATTTATGATCATCTTGTATATGAGATTCCAGAACGAGAAGAGAATAACCAGTGGTTTGCAGCGGTATGGCATGCAAAAGGCAGTTGCTTAGCAAAAGATATGCAATATGAAGAAGCGGCAAAAAGTTTTAAAAAAGCTTGTGAATATGGAAATTATGAGAAATCTAGGAAAAGCTATTGGATTACCTTATATTTACTTGGAAAACAGGAAGAAATAAAAAAGGATATTGCCCAAAATAATATACCAATTGAGAAATATTCTGATTTTATTGAAGAGATGAAACGAAAAGAAGAGACTTTAGTCGATTATAAAGATTATCAAAGGTTGGAACGAGCTTGCACTTTAAAAGAAGAAGGGAATAAGAAGGAATATCAAAAGATGATGAAAAATCTTTCTGCCAAATGGAAACAAGAATATCGTGAGAATACGAGAATACGATAAAAAAGCGGAGAGAGAAAAGAGATGGAATTAAAAAAACAGGAAAAAGACCTAGACGCTATTTGTGATCGAATTGGAGAAACTACTTATTATATAGAAGATCTGCAAAAAGAAGAGAACGTATTGGAAGGCTACTTAGCGGATATCGAACGAATGGAGAGTTTCTTAGAGGAGAAAAAACAAGAAGGATATTCTATGTTTTACACATTGCATGCAATCGATACTAGTTATGAAGAGAAACCAGGGGATTTTTCAAATTTATTGTTTAGTATTTTTAAAAAATATGGAAAAGAAAGTGAAAGTGAGCAAGACGAACTTCATAAGTTAGAAAACGAGCGAGCAAAAATGACAAAAGAGGTCAATGACTTTGCCGAAGAAGAAGTGATGTTAAAGGAAAAAGAAGAAAAATATAAAGAAAGGCAAAAAACTTGCTTGGCTTGGGAAATCAGTGTGATTCTTATGATGGCAATGGCAATAGGAGTTTTCGTTTTTATCGGTATGCACTATGAATTTTCATATAAAATAGGAATTTCTTTTTGTATTTTAATAGGCGCTTTTTTACTTCTTATTGTTTTGCAGTTTAAAGGAAGAATGAAAAGGAAAATGGTTTTTATTCAAAGAAGGTTAGAACGGATTTGTCAGTACCAAGAGCATTTAACCGAACGTTTAACACAAAATTCATTTTTGAAAGCGGCATTAGAATATAAGTATGGTATCAAAAATTCACAAGAGTTTGAGCATTTGTTAGAACAATATAAAGAAACAGAACAAAACGTAGAGTTAGAACAAATATCTGAGGAAAAAAAGAGGATCTCGGACATTCTTTTAGAATATGGATTTTCTTATCCAGAAATTTTTGTGAATGATCCCTATAGTTTTGTAGAGCATGTTGAGCGCAAGCAGATGAAAAATTATTTTGAATTAAGGAAAAAACAGATAAAAAAGCATCTTTTATGGCAAAAGGAAAGACAAGAGAAGTATATTTTAGAGATGAATAAAATAATAACAAAATATCCTCAGTTAAAAACATATGCAGAGAATATGTTAGAAGATTATGGATTAAAAATAGAATGAGAAAAAAGCTATTGTAGAACCTGCTACAATGGCTTTTTTCTTTTATCATATTGTTATTGACCACTAACATCAGAAATACATTATGAAAGTTTTGCATTCGTAATAAAAATAATTTGGAAGAAAAGGATAATAATGGAATAGAAGTAAAAATAAGTTTGTCCTTGTATAAAATACAAATGTATTTGATTTGAGGAAAAGCAAAAAAAACTGTAAAAAGTGTATCAAAAAGCATTCAAAAAAATATGAAATTTAGTGTAAAATATATGTAATATTTTTGTAATAATTGCTTTACAACTCTGTAATCATATGCTACAATAGCAACCGTTAACAAAATCAGGAGGTTATTCAGAGTGATGAAAACAATGAAGAAATTACTGATATATACTTTTGTGTTATTAATGACAATTTCGCCATTACAAGTAAAGGCAGCGTCAAAATATAAAGTACAATACTTAGGAAAGTTTAAATTAACAGCTTACTGCGGTTGTTCTAAATGTTCAGGAAAATGGGGGAATGGAACAGCAAGTGGAACGATTGCAAAAGAGAATCATACAGTTGCAGTCGATAGAAAGTTAATTCCGCTTGGAACAAAATTGAAAATTAATGGGACAAGATACTTAGCGGAAGATGTCGGAGGCGGTGTAAAAGGAAAACATATCGACATTTATTTTAAGAATCATAAGGATGCCCTTAAATTTGGTTTAAAGAAAAATCAAAAAGTTTATAAAGTAGTAAAAAAATAATAGATTATGTGCAATACCGATAAAATGAATTTGCGAAAGAAGACAGCAAAAAAGTCAAACACTTAAAAAGCAATTTCAAGTAACAAGAAATCATTTAAAAGTATATATCACAAAAAGAAAAATGCATCTCACATTGAGGTGCATTTTTTCTTACAGATACATTTTGTATTAAAAAAAGAGTACAAATATGAA
>UQVN01000117.1 GCA_900544525.1 uncultured Eubacteriales bacterium | reverse complement strand
AATAGTAAGATTAATCTTTTATATTATAAAAATAAGAGGATTTGTATCAATTATCATTACAAACAAGCTGGAAAAACATATTATCGTTATCACTTATTGAAAATTACTGGAAAAAGAGTAGAGAAAATTCAGTCAGGAAAAGGATATTATTTATCTGCATTGAATGTGGATAAAGCAGTCTATGAAGAAACAATTCCATAAGAAATTTTTTAATCATGGAAAAGAGAGAGCAGTTTATCCAAAAAAAGAGAGAAAAGAATGTTAAACTTCTAACGGCTGTCCATTGACTTTTTAAGAGTAATACGATATGATTTAAAAGAGAATTAAGAGAGCCACAAGATGTGGTATTAGACACAGATGAGGGCGAGCTTCTTCTGTGTTTTTTTAAATGTATGAATAAAGGAGATAGGATAATGAGCAAAAAACCTACAGTATTATTAATTTTAGATGGATACGGTTTAAATGACAAAACAGATGGTAATGCAATTGCACAGGCAAACACTCCTGTTATGGATAGATTAATGAAAGAATATCCTTTTGTAAAAGGAAATGCAAGTGGAATGGCAGTTGGTCTTCCAGAAGGACAGATGGGTAACTCAGAAGTTGGACATCTTAACATGGGAGCAGGACGTATTGTATATCAGGAATTAACAAGAATTACAAAAGCAATTCAAGATGGTGATTTCTTTACAAATGAAGCGTTTGTAAAAGCGATTGCAAATTGTAAAGAAAACGGTTCTGATCTTCACTTATTTGGTTTATTATCAGATGGTGGTGTTCATAGCCATAATACGCATTTATATGGACTTCTTGAGTTAGCAAAAAAAGAAGGATTAACAAATGTATATGTACATGCTTTCTTAGATGGTCGTGATACAGCTCCAACATCTGGTAAAGGATTTTTAGAGCAATTACAAGCAAAAATGGATGAAATCGGTGTTGGTAAGATTGCTTCTATTGCAGGTCGTTATTATGCAATGGATCGTGACAATCGTTGGGATCGTGTAGAGAAAGCATATAACGCATTAGTATTAGGCGAAGGCAACAAAGCGACAAATGCTATTGATGCAATTTCTGCTTCTTATGCAGAAGAAATCGTAGATGAATTTGTTGTTCCAACTGTAATAGAAGAAGATGGAAAACCAGTTGCAACAGTGAAAGAAAATGATTCTGTTATTTTCTTCAACTTCCGTCCAGACCGCGCAAGAGAAATCACAAGAGCTATTTGTGATGATGGATTCACAGGATTTGAGAGAAAGAATGGTTTCTTCCCATTAACTTATGTAACATTTACAGAATATGATCCAACGATTCCAAATCATATTGTTGCATTCCATAAAGTAGAAATCAAAAACACATTTGGAGAATTTTTAGCGCAACATCATATGAAACAGCTTCGTCTTGCAGAAACAGAAAAATATGCACACGTTACTTTCTTCTTTAATGGTGGGGTAGAAGAGCCAAATGAAGGAGAAGAAAGAAGTCTTGTAAAATCACCAGCAGTTGCAACTTATGATTTACAGCCAGAAATGAGTGCACCAGCAGTGGATGATAACTTAGTAGATGCTATTAAAGGTCAAAAATATGATGTGATTATTTGTAACTTTGCAAACCCAGATATGGTTGGTCACACAGGGGTACAAGAAGCTGCAATCAAAGCCATTGAAACAGTAGATGCTTGTATCGGAAAAGCGGTTGAAGCTATTAAAGAAGTGAATGGACAGATGTTCATCTGTGCCGACCACGGAAACGCAGAGCAATTAGTGGATTATGAAACAGGTGCACCATTTACAGCGCATACAACAAATCCAGTACCATTTATTCTTGTAAATGCGGATCCAGCTTATAAATTAAGAGAAAATGGTTGTTTAGCAGATATTGCTCCAACATTAATCGAATTAATGGGAATGGAACAACCAGAAGATATGACAGGAAAATCTTTGTTAGTAAAATAAAAGAGAAGTAATTAAGAAGTAATAAAAGGATAGGGAACGAAAGAGGGCACTATAATTATATAGTGTCCTCTCACGTTTCTATCCTATATTTTAGAAGGGAAAGAAAACCATGAAATTCATTCTTTGGATTAGTTTATTTATTTGTAATATTATGATACCAGTTACGGCTATTGTTGGTGGCTATTGGTTTTTAAAAAAAGCATCAAGAGAAAATCATACATTCGGATACCGTTCTTCCTACGCATTAAAAAGTGAAGAAACGTGGCGCTTTGCACAAGGATGTTTTGGAATTGTTTGGGAAATGATAGGGATCGGAACATTACTACCGACCATCGCTTTATCTATATTTGCCTATTTTATGACAGCCAAGCAAGCTTGTATTCTAACATTAGTTTTAGTAACAATTCAACTTGTTTTATTATGGAGTTCGGGTGGATTTGTGGAACGATCTTTAAAATCTCATTTTGATGAGGAAGGAAAGCTGAGAAAAAAAGAGGGGGAAAGAGTGAGTGGACGCAAGAGAGCTAATTAAATTTATGTCTGTAATAGAAAAATTAAAATGCAATACGAGGCATTCGTGGACAAGTAGTTATCGAAAGGAAAGTGTTGCAGAACATAGTTTTCGTCTTGGGATTTTAGCATATTTTATGAAAGATGAGTTTCCAGAAATTGATCATGCAAAGTTAATTTTAATGGCGTTATTTCATGATATAGGGGAAGCGATAACAGGGGATATTCCAGCTTTTGTAAAAGGAGAAAATGATGAAGAGGTGGAAGAAAATGCGATTCATAAACTTCTTTTATCCCTTCCAAGTCCTTATCAAGAGGAGTTAATAGAATTGTTTCAAGAGATGAAAGAACAAAAAACTGTGGAGGCGAAGTTATATAAATCTCTTGATAAAATAGAGACATTGTTACAGCATAATGAAGCGGATATTTCTACTTGGCTTCCACAAGAGTATGAATTAAATCTCACATACGGAGAGCCAAACGTTCGTTTTAGTTCCTATACAAATCGATTAAAAGAGGAAATCGACCGAGATTCTAACAGAAGAATTGTAGAAAGAAGGAAAGGATACATAGGAGAGAAATTTCATGTACAAGTAATAGAAGAACGAAAACATGGAGAAGTTTTCTTACATGCTGAAAATTTGCCAGGTGTTGTTATAAAAAGTACAAAGGGTATGGAACGTTTACTCATGTACAAACAGCTTGAAAGAGAAGTACTTGGATATTTATGTTGGGAGTATGCTACCATAGGGAAAGGAAAAGAATCCTCCTCGTTTTATCAAGAAAGAAAAAATGAAATGCCACAAGTATTGTTTGAAGTCGTTGCAGTGGAAGAAAAGAAAAATGGAATACCGATTTGTTTTTCTTCTGAAAACGCTCCGTATACAAAAACGGAATATGAGCGATGGAAAGAAATTTTATGGAAGTCTACAATGGATTTTCAATTATTTTATGAGGGAATACAAAAAGTACAACCAATAGAGGGAGAAGAGAAACAAATAAGAAAAGCAATAAAAGAAAAAGCAGAAGAATATTATCAACTAGGAAAAAGAGAAACGATAGCTTGTTTTAAAGCATTTGGAATCGAAGAAATCGATTCGTCTTTATCTCTTATGGAAATACGAAAAATAGGACTTTCTTCTATCGAACAGCAAAAGGAATTTCTTCAAAAAAAGAGAGTAAGTTTTCCTAGCGATAAAAGAGACGAAGGAGAAAGTTGGACGATGCGTAAACTAATTCGAAGACTGTTAGAAGGGGATCGTTTTTTTGCTCGTTGCCTATATGATAAAGCATCATTTTCCACAAGAGAAAAAGAGGAGAGCAATACATTTTGTTTTTTCTTTGAATAAATTATAGAAATTTGTTCATACTTCTAAAAAGAAGCACAGTGGAAAGCCAAGTGCGATATGGAGGTATAACAATGAAAGAAAATTGTGCAATTAAAGATATTCGAGGAAGAGAAGTACTGGATTCGAGAGGAAATCCTACCGTAGAAGTTGATGTGTTATTAGAATGTGGAGCGTTTGGACGTGCTATTGTTCCATCAGGTGCATCTACAGGAAAATATGAAGCAGTGGAACTTCGCGACGGGGATAAAAGATACTTAGGATTAGGTGTTGAGACAGCGGTAAATCATGTCAATACAAGAATTGCAGATCGTTTAATCGGAACAAATGCTTTATTACAAAGACAAATTGATCAAATTTTAATTGAAGCGGATGGCACTCCGAATAAAGGAAGGTTTGGTGCTAATGCAATTTTAGGAGTTTCTCTTGCAGTAGCAAAAGCGGCCGCCAATGCATTGCAAATTCCTTTATATCGCTATATTGGCGGAACAAATGCTCATGAGCTTCCAGTTCCTATGATGAATATATTAAATGGAGGGAAGCATGCGGATAATACCGTCGATTTACAGGAATTTATGATTGTTCCAGTAGGAACGGATAATTTTAAAGATGCTTTGGCTATGGGAGCTGAAATTTATCATCATTTAAAGAAAGTGTTAAAGGAAAAAGGTCTTTCAACGGCAGTAGGAGATGAAGGTGGATTTGCACCAAATCTTGGAGATTCAAGAGAAGTGCTTATGTTACTTGTAGAAGCGATTGAAAAAGCTGGGTATCGGCCTGGGGCTGATGTAAAGATTGCGATTGATGCAGCGGCTTCTGAACTTTATGATGAAGATAATGACCGCTACTATTTTGAAGGCGAAAGTAAAATGACAGGAAAAGAAGTTTATCGAAATGCCGAAGAAATGGTGCAATATTATGAACGATTAGTGGAGGAGTTCCCTATCTTTTCGATTGAAGATGGATTAAGTGAAGATGATAAAAAAGGTTGGAAGATTTTAACTTATCGTTTGGGACACCAGATTCAGTTAGTAGGAGATGATTTATTTGTTACGAATGTAGAGAGATTGAAAGAAGGAATTGATACAGGAATTGCCAATTCGATTCTTATTAAGTTCAATCAGATTGGAACACTATCCGAAACACTTGATGCCATTCAGATGGCAAAAAATGCGGGATACACTACGGTTATTTCTCATCGTTCTGGAGAGACAGAAGATGCTACGATTGCAGATCTTGCAGTAGCAGTCAATGCAGGGCAGATTAAGACTGGAGCTCCATGCCGTTCCGATCGTACCGCCAAGTATAATCAATTGATGCGAATCGAGGAAGAATTACAGCGGGTTGCAAAATATGAGCTTTGTTTTTAAATAATGCAGCGATTGAATTAAGAGTTGCGAAAAAAAATACTTTATGATACAATATCCTCTAGGTATGTTTGTAAATAGCATGAAACAGTAGGAGGTGTATGGAACGTGAGAGAACTCGTTACCGTTGTATTTATAATAATCGGACTTGCATTATCAATCGTGATTCTTATGCAAGAGGGTAAATCCGCAGGTCTTTCTGGTACCATCAATGGCATCGCAGACACATACTGGGGAAAAAACAAAGGTCGTTCAATGGAAGGTAAACTTGTAAAGGCAACTGCTATTTTAGCATTTTTATTTTTTGTTGTTGCGGCTGTGTTAAGCCTTTATCATTAGAAAACACCCTCGTTGGAGGGTGTTTTTTTATGTGATAGGAATCTTAGCCATTCATCTATTAGATGGTTTACGAGAAGAGTAATTTTTGATAGAATAAAGAATAAGAAATGTGATCTTTACTACAAGAAATTTGTAGTAAAAGAAAGAAGGTGCTTGATATGAGTGATAACAGCAAAGAATTACATGAACAGAGAAAGAAAACAGTTTTAGATTTTATTGGCGATGAGCAATATAAACCGATGAAATTAAAAGAAATGGCCTATTTTTTACAAGTAGAGCCATCCGAACGCCCTGCATTAAAGCGTATTTTAAAAGAATTAATGGAAGAAGGGTATATTGATTGCACTGCAAAAGGAAAATATGTAAAATTAGAACAAAAAGCAGTGGAGGGCACATTTGAAAGTACAACAAGAGGCTTTGGATTTGTTCGAGTAGAAGGAATGGAAGGGGATATTTTCATTCCAGCAGAACGAAGCAATGGAGCTTTATATGGAGATCGTGTGCTTGTATCTGTTGATGTAGAGGCAAGAGGAGATAAGAGACGAGAAGGCACTGTTTTAAAAGTATTAGAACGAGGGATGGAAGAAGTTGTCGGAACTTTTGAGAGAAGTAAAAACTTCGGATTTGTGATTCCAGACAATGCAAAGTATAGTAAAGATATTTTTATTCCAAAAGAATATTGTAAGCAATGTGTTACAGGACATAAAGTTGTTGTAAAGATTACGGATTTTGGTCAAGAAGGAAAAAATCCAGAAGGAAAAATAGTAGAAATTCTTGGACATATGGACGATCCAGGAGTGGATATTATGTCTATTATTAAGGCTTTTGGGCTTCCAATGGAATTTCCAAAAGGAGTGGAACACCAGTTAAAGGCAATTCCTGAAGAAATTGATTCCAAAGAAAGTGCGGGACGCCTTGATTTACGACATCTAAAAACAGTGACGATTGATGGGGAAGATGCAAAAGACTTAGATGATGCCATTACATTGGAGAAGAATGGTGAGTTGTATCGTCTTGGTGTGCATATTGCTGATGTATCCCATTATGTAAAAGAAGGAAGTCCTCTTGATGTGGAAGCGTTAAAAAGAGGAACGAGTGTCTATCTTGTGGATCGCGTCATACCAATGATTCCTCATCAGTTGTCCAATGGAATTTGTTCTTTGAATCAAGGGACAGATCGCTTGGCACTTAGTTGTATTATGGATATTGATGCAAAAGGAAAGGTTATCGACCATAAGATTGCAGAGACTGTCATCCATGTGGATCGTAGAATGACTTATACGGCTGTAAATGAAATCGTTACAAATAAAAATAAAGCGGTAATGGAAGAATATAAGGACTTTGTTCCAATGTTCTTATTGATGAAAGAATTAGCGGATATTTTAAGAGAAAAACGTCATCAAAGAGGTTCTATTGATTTTGATTTTCCAGAGTCTAAAATTATTTTGGACTCCAATGGAAGACCAATTGATATTAAGCCATATGAGCGAAATGCAGCGACAAAAATTATTGAAGATTTTATGTTAATTGCCAATGAGACAGTGGCAGAAGATTATTTTTGGCAGGAGATTCCATTTGTATATCGTACTCATGAAAGTCCTGATCCAGAAAAAATTCAGAAGTTATCAATTTTCATTAACAATTTCGGATATTTTATTAAAAGTGGGCAAGATGTTATTCATCCAAAAGAGATTCAAAAGCTGTTAGATAAAATTGAAGGAACCAATGAAGAGGCATTGATTAGTCGTTTAACACTTCGTTCTATGAAACAGGCGAGATATACAACCGTAAATTCAGGGCATTTTGGACTTTCTACTAAGTATTATTGTCATTTCACATCTCCAATTCGTCGTTATCCAGATTTACAGATACACCGCATTATCAAAGAAAATCTTCATGGTCATATGACAGGTAAACGAATTAAGCATTATGATGCTATTTTAAATAATGTGGCGGATCGTTCTAGCCAATGTGAGAGAAGAGCGGATGAAGCGGAACGAGAAGTGGATAAATTGAAAAAGGTTCAATATATGTCTCAGCGTATTGGTCAGATTTATGATGGTGTCATTAGCAGTATCACTTCTTGGGGAATGTATGTAGAACTGCCAAATACTGTGGAAGGAATGATTCATGTAACAGCTTTAGATGATGATTATTATTACTATGATGAAGAAAGTTATATGATGATTGGAAAAGAGACACGAAGAGAATTTAAACTTGGACAGCAAGTGAAAATTAAAGTTGTAGCAACCGATCCGTTCCTTAGAACCATTGACTTTAAGTTGTATGAGCCAGAAGAAACGATTGTTTTAGAATAAAAGAAAACTTGGGAAGGATAGGTGATACCGTTGGCGAAGGAAAAGGGAAGTCGCTTAATTGCGAATAATAAAAAAGCATATCATGATTATTTTATCGAGGACACTTTTGAGGCAGGAATTGCACTTCATGGAACAGAGGTAAAATCATTACGCCTTGGACAGTGCAGTATTAAAGAGTCTTTTATTGGAATTGAAAAAGGGGAAGTGTATATTTATCATATGCACATTAATCCATATGAAAAAGGAAATATTTTTAATAAAGATCCGTTACGTACAAGGAAATTACTTCTTCATAAAAGCGAGATTAGTAAATTAATTGGACAGCAGAAACTAAAAGGATATACCATTGTTCCATTAAAAGTATATTTTAAAGATAGCCTTGTGAAAGTGGAAATTGGATTAGCTCGTGGTAAAAAATTATATGATAAACGAAATGATATTGCTAAAAAAGACCAAAAACGAGAAGCCGAGCGAGAATTTAAAATTCGCAATTTAGGATAAAGAGTATAAGAAAGAAAACGCATAAAATCTGCCATATACGATTTGTTATATGGTGGATTTTTTGAGATTTGCGTAGAAGTATGTGCATATCATGAGTATTGAGTGTTTTTTATCGTTTGGTTTAAACATTGATTCGTTAGAAGAAATGGAATGAAAGTAAGGAAGAAAGGAAATAATGTAATATGAATGAAAAAAGAGAGTTTTATATTGGAGATTTTGTGACGCATTTTAAGAGAGAGTTATTGACAAAGGGAGAATTAGAAAAAGAACCAACCAAATACTGTTATCGAATTGAAGGTTTTGCAACTCATTCAGAGACAAGAGAAAAGATGGTTGTCTATCGTGCTCTTTATGGAGATTTTGGATTATTTGTAAGACCATTTGCTATGTTTCAAAGTGAAGTAGATAAAGAAAAATATCCACAAGTGAAAGCAAAGTATCGTTTTACAGTGACAAAACATGAAATAGCATAAAAAAATTGGAAGAATATAGGTATGATTCCTCTATTAAAATAAAAATTGATTTCTTCCTTGACAAATAAGTTTGTTTCGATTATGATAAATAAGAAATAACTTAATAGCCTTATTAAGCCGAATTCGGGCTTGTACTGGTTTCGACGGGGGTTATGAAGTTGGAGCAGCCATTCGCAGACCAGGACTGCGTAATAACTTGGACTTAAATATAAACGCAGACGAAAATTTAGCGTACGCTGCTTAATTAATGCAGCTGTCAGCCTTAAGTCACTCACAGCTTAAGAATCTGGCATCAAACTATGTGGGACACTCATGTGCCTAAGCTTTGCGGCACATGAAGTAATATGAAGCTACTGAAGTAAAAAGCCTGTCGCTGGGCGTTTTATGGAGGGAATGTAAAAATAGCGACTGTAATGGGAGATACTCGAATGGATTGGCTTTCGGACAGGGGTTCGATTCCCCTCAGGTCCATTAATTAATGGAAATAATGTAAAGATAAAAATCGCCTACACTCTTATATTTCAAGAGCTAAGGCGATTTTTTTGTACTTTTTAGTTTTTAGATACATAATCATTTTATGAGGCATATAATAGTAGTGGAGTATTTCAAAATACTTTTAAATCATGTTTTTCATTCTTAATGTTAGAGAGGGTAATGTATGGAAGCATTCATGAACTATGTAAAGCCGGAATTGATTATTGTGGCAATCGTTTTATATTTTATAGGTATATGGCTAAAACAGGCGGATTTTATTAAGGATAAATTGATTCCGCTTATACTAGGTGGAATAGGAATCGTAATTTGTGGTATCTGGGTATGTGCAACAGCACAATTTTCAGGACCTCAAGATTTTGCAATGGCCATTTTTGCATCATTTACACAGGGAGTACTTGTTACTGGAGCAAGCACTTATGTACACCAGCTGATTAAGCAAGCTCAAAAAGACGAATAGAACTATTAAAGTTTTTAAAAATAATCATTGACAAAGATATTATAT
>UQVN01000116.1 GCA_900544525.1 uncultured Eubacteriales bacterium | reverse complement strand
ATGTATAAAAGCAAACTATCGAAACGAAATTGTCTTATCAAGGTTTTGAATTTTTACAACAATGTAAGGGTAAGAAACACCTTCCTTTTCCTCTTCTGGATTTGGACCTTTTAATGTTGTTCGAAATACAACTACATTTTCTAACTCATAAAGTGCTTTTACCTGTATGCTATATCCACCCATCGTCTGCTGTCCATATCCTGTAGCAATATAAGTATATTCCTTTGTCTGGTAGGATAATTTAAAAGGTTTTTCTTTTTTTTCTTCTATTAATTGTTTTAATTCTTTTGGAAGATTTTCGTCATGGCAAACGGTAAAATCAATGGTTACTTGTTCTTGTATTTCCTCTTTTTCTTTGCTCGGCATACAACCAGAAAGCAAGCACATACCGCTCAAAAAAAGACATACGATAACCAATTTGATTCTCCCTCTTTTTTTTCTACACATATACCTCACCCTCGGTATATTGATACCACTATTCCTTACTTGTAGTATATGCCAAATATTGGAACACTATACATAAAATTGTACTTTCAAGGTGAAAATTTCTTATCTGTTGGTTGCCCGATAAGTCTCTTCTACAATCCGCTCCATAGCATTTAAAATATTTTCATATCCTGTACAACGACAAAGATGTCCAGAAATCAATTTTCTAAGTTCTTGGCGACTGTATCTCTTTCCTGTTCCCACAATCTCAACAGCGGACATAATAAGCCCTGGAGTACAAAATCCGCATTGAACCGCTGCTTCCTCCACAAATGCCTTTTGAATAGGACTAAGTTCCCCATCCTCTCCTTTTAGGCCTTCCACTGTTAAAATATGTTTTCCTTTTGCACACATCGTTAAATAAATGCAAGAATCAATTGCTTCTCCGTCCACTAATACGGTACAAGCGCCACATTCTCCCACTTCGCATCCTTTTTTTACACTTGTTAAATGCAAACGATTTCTAAGAGTTTCCAATAAAGACTCTCTTTCATCCACCGCAACTTCTACTTCTTTTCCATTCACCGTCATAGATATGATATTAAGCATAAATTTCACCTCCCGCAAGCGTTACCGCTTTTCTAAATGCTCGTTTGCTCATCTCTTCAATTAATTGTAAACGAAATTCTTTTGAGGCTCTCCAACTGGATCTTGGATTGACTTCTGCTAATACTCCTTTTCCAATAATTGTAACCACTCGTTCATTGAGCCCCATACCAGCAACTAACTCTTCTAAATTCGGACAGCGAAGAGGCGTTGGTCCTGCCACTCCAAATGCTACACGAAACTCTTCGATTGTTTTCTTATCCTCACTTAATTTTACCGCAACTGCACAGCCTAAGGTAGCAATTTCCATTGCATTTCGTTTTCCATATTTAATATAGTGACCGTAAAATTTCTCATACTCTTTTTTTGCAATTCGAATAGAAACTAATAATTCATCTTGTTCACGAACCGTTTGCCCTGCTCCTACATACCATTTTGTGATTGGAACATATCGAGTTCCCCGTTTACTCTTTAGCTCCATCACCGCATTAAGAACACAAAGAGCCGATGCACTGTCTGCACTAGTTACCCCATTACAGACATTCCCTCCAATTGTTCCCATATTGCGAATCTGTGGACCTCCTACTTCATCCACCGCCTCACCGAGCATTGGGATATAGGTTTGAATGATTTCATTATTTGTAATATGGGAAAACACTGTCCCTGCTCCGATGACAATCGTCCCATCATCTTCCATATGGATTCCTTTTAACTCCTTAATCTCATGAATATTGACAAGAGTTGCCCCTTCTAATTTTCCTTCTCTTATTTTAATGAGAACATCCGTACCTCCTGAAATAATCTCTGCTCCCTTGTTTTCTTCTAATAGTTCCAGTGCCTCTTCAATTGAATACGGCAAATACATTTGTTTAAAATCGTACATAACATACCCTCCCATTGCTTTTTTCTATTTTTTTATTTCCTTCTTGAACTTCGTATCTTGTTTATTCTTGAATCAGTCCCTCTTCCATAAAGCGCAATACTAATTTCTCTGGATTTAAAGGAAGGCTATCAAAGGCAACTCCCGTTGCGTGTAGCACCGCATTTCGAATCGCTGGCGCTGGGGAAATGGCAGGTGGTTCTCCTAACGATTTATTGCCATAAGGTGCCGTTTCATCATAAGTTTCCACAAATTCTACATGAAGCTCTGGCGTATCCATAGCCGTAGGCATTTTATAATCCAGTAAATTGTTATTAAGAGGTTTTCCTTTTTCATTATAAAGCAGTTCTTCCCCTAGCACATAGCCAAGAGACATGCTCATTCCGCCATGTACCTGTGCTTTTGCAAGAGCTGGATTGATTAACGTCCCACTGTCATGAACATTGATAATATCGATAATTTCAATTTTTCCGTATGGAATATCCACTTCTACTTCTACGAAAGTTGCTCCAAAAGAAAACGTATTGCTTTTACATTGGCTCGTGGCTTCTGCCGTAATATGCTCAGAACGCTCTAGGCTATAAAAGGCTTCTAATGCTAAATCCGCCACCGACAAAATAATTTCCCCTGTTCCTTTTTTTACGATTTGATTCTCACAAATATCCATCGTATCTTTTGAATTCTTTGTTTTCCACTCTGCATAAGACAAAATTTTATCTTTTAACAATTCTCCTGTCTTTTTCACAGCCATTCCGCTCACATAAGTCTGTCTTGATGCATAAGCACCTGTATCAAATGGGGTGATATCGGTATCTTGCATCGAAACAATA
This sequence comes from uncultured Eubacteriales bacterium, assembly GCA_900544525.1. Lineage (GTDB taxonomy): Bacteria > Bacillota > Clostridia > Lachnospirales > Lachnospiraceae > Scybalomonas. The sequence continues at coordinate 7,104 of UQVN01000116.1, read as the reverse complement.
TGAATCTTCTCTTCGGTAATTCCTGTTGTTTCTGCTGTCATCTGGGTAAAAACAGTATCTGCACCTTGCCCAATCTCTGTCGCTCCCATTTGTAGCTGAATAGAACCATCTTGATTCAATACCATACGACAAGAAGCTGTCTCTAAAGAAATGGGATAAACTCCTGTTTTATAACAGAAAATAGCCATACCGACTCCTCTTCTCTTATCGCCTGTTTGATTTTCATAAGCCTTTCTTTTTTCTTCCCAATGAATATATTGCCTTCCTTTTTCGATACATTCTAGTAAACCAGAACTTGTGCCACCAAAACCAAGATGAGGATCCACATAATCTGGTTTCATACAGTTTTTCAAACGAAACTCTAACGGATCCATAGAAATTGCACAGGCTAAATCATCCATCAGTGCCTCTGTCACAAAATCTCCTTGTGGAATTCCATATGCACGCATTGCACCTGCAGTAATGCAGTTTGTATAGACCGTATAGCTTTCCGATTCTAGCACTTTTTCATCTTGATAAAGCTGTTTAAATACATTGGCACCATTAGCAGCAATGGCATGCCCATGAGATGCATAAGCTCCTTGATTCGAATACGCCTTAAAATCTCTTGCAACAAGCGTTCCATCTCGTCTCACAGCCCCTTTTATTTTATATTGAATCCCATGTCGTGTTCTTGTACAACCAAGAGTCTCCTCTCTTGTCAATTCCAGTTTCACAGGACGACCTCCTACTTTTGTACAAACAAAAGCGTTTAATGGCTCATATAACACATCCTGTTTATTTCCAAAACCTCCGCCAATATATGGCTTTATGACACGAACTTTTCCCCAAGGAATTCCTAGTGCTTGACCAATCACCCTTCTTACAATATGAGGAATCTGTGTAGAACTCACAACAATAATGCGATCTTGTTCCATATAAGCAAAAGAATGTGGCACTTCAATATGACAATGCTGTACTGGCTGTGTACGATATTCTTTTTCTAATAAAATAAGATCTTCTTCTTTGGTTGCCTCCTCATAAGTCCCCTCTCCAATACGAAAAGAAGAATGTCCAAGCACATTATTTGGATATTCTTTATGTAAAATAGAAGCTCCTTCTCTCATCGCCTCTTCTGGATCGAGCACTGCTTCAAACTCCTCATACTCCACTTTAATACGACGTAACGCCCGATTTGCTGAAATCTCATCTTCCGCTACAACAACCGCAATATCGTCCCCATAATAGCGAACTCTTTCATTTAACAGTTTTCGATCCGCAATATCTTGATGAGCTTTTTCCGTAGACCATGGATGCCCTGGCGTCGGAAATTGAATGTTTGGTACTTCAAAACAGGTGATAATCTTCACAACACCTGTTACTTTTTTGGCTTCTTCTAAATCAAAACTTTTTACAATACCATTGGCAATGGTACTATGCAATACTTTTGCCACAAGAATATTTTGAGGCTCTAAATCTGCCACATATTTTGCTTCCCCTGTCACTTTTAAAACAGCATCTACTCTTGTTAAATTTTTCCCAACTCCCATATAATACCTCCATTCTTGCTTACTTGGTTTTCTTTTTCATTCAGGTTTTTAAAGGACTACCTTTTTATAAATCACCTCTTGAAATATAAGAATCCTCTTTCTTATATTTCAGCAAGCGATTTTTTTAACGATGGGAGGCACGCTTTGCGAATTTTTCACTTTCGCAGACAGTCGCCATATGCGAGCATAAATGATCTCGCACGGCTCCTTGTCTTTGATTAACTAAAGGGAAACGGGAACGTTCCCGCTTCCCCTCATTAACGCTCACTAAATCATAATATATTTTAATACGAATAAAAGGGCTAAAATATACATTAAAACCGTTATTTTCTTTTCTTTTGCTTTTCCTGTAATCACATTTAATACAACATAAGAAATAATCCCAAAAGCAATTCCTTCTGAAATACTAGATGTGAGTGGCATACCAACAATACAAAGAAATGCTGGTAATCCTTCTGTTGCATCTTCAAAATTAATCTTTACGACAGAACTCATCATCATAAATCCAACAACGATTAACGCTGGTGCTGTAGCAAACGATGGAATCGCCAAAAAAATTGGAGATAAGAATAAAGAAATTCCGAATAAAATAGCTGCTACTACGCCAGTTAATCCTGTTCTTCCACCTTCTGCAACTCCTGCTGTACTTTCTACAAAAGTCGTTGTTGTAGAAGTTCCTAAAATAGCTCCAAAGGATGTTCCAATGGCATCTGCAAGCAATGCTCCACGAATCTTTGGAAGTCTTCCATCTTTATCAAGCATATCCGCTTTTGATGCAACACCGATTAATGTTCCAAGAGTATCAAATAAATCTACAAATAAAAAGGCAAATACCACTACAATAAACTCTACTGAGAACATTCCTGTTCCAAAATGCATTTTTCCAAACGTTGGTGCTAGAGATGGAATTCCAAATCCACTTGAAAAATCAGGAATTAAACTTCCCATTCCAAGCTCTTCATTTGGAATATAAACACCTGCTATTTGTAATAAAATTCCAATTCCCCATGTAATTAAAATTCCCCATAAAATATTTCCTTTTACATTTTTTATAAGGAAAATTGCTGTAATAATAATACCTAAAAATGCTAATAATGCTCCAATTCCTGTTGAATGGATTTCACCTGAAGCAATCGCATCTTTAAAGGAATAAACAGCTACATAAGTGCTATTATCTGGTACAACTAAATTGGCATTTTTTAATCCTAAAAATGTAATAAATAGTCCAATTCCTGTTGTTACTGCATATTTTAATGTCATAGGGATGGCATTAAAAATCGCTTCACGAACACTTGTCATAGAAAGAATAATGAATACAATTCCCTCGATAAATACGGCTGCTAATGCCACTTCCCAAGGGTATCCCATATTTCCACACACGGTATAAGCAAAATAGGCATTCAGTCCCATTCCTGGTGCTAATACAAATGGATAGTTGGCAAGTACAACCATTAAAAGTGTTCCTATTAAAGCTGCTAGAGCTGTTGCTGTAAATACAGCTCCCGAATCCATCCCTGCATCTTTTAAAATGCTAGGATTCACGGCTAAAATATATGCCATTGCCATAAAGGTTGTAATTCCTGCAATGACCTCAGTTTTTACATCTGTCTTATGCTCTTTTAGATGAAATACGCGTTCTAAAAACTCCATGTTTCTCTCCTTCATTTGTTTTCACTTCTTATGGAGTCTTGTATTCTTCTCTACTTATCAATCCGATTACCTGCTACATACTTTTCATAGATATTTCGATCATCAGAAAGATAGATCATGCGTTCCAAACGATTTCTAGTTGTCAATGGTTGTGGGTGTTTTAAATTTGTATCATCAAGCACCACTGCATCAAATTCATACCCTTCTTCTAAACTTCCCACCTTACCAAAAAATGCTCCTCCTCCCTTTGTTCCAAGATAAAATACTTCTTCAATCGTCAATGGCTTTTGCTCTGGATTCCCTAAGCAATAACGCAACTTTGATACTTGAATGGCTTCTGCCATCGTCTGGAATAAAGAAAGATCATGTCCTCCTGCTACATCGGTTCCAAGTCCAACTAAATTTCCTTCTTCTAAATAAGTGCGGATTGGCGCAATTCCAGAAGATAAATTCGTATTGGACTGTGGACAGTGAGCAACAAAGACGCCTCTCTTTCTCATTAACATTCGTTCTTCGTCGTCGGAATGAACACAATGTGCCATAATTGTCTTTCCAAAGGCGCCAAACATCCCTCGATGATCATAAGCTTCTCCATAGGATTTTGCATCAGGACAAAGTTCCCTTACCCATGCAATCTCACTTTTATTTTCAGAAAGATGGGATTGAGCTGGAAGACCTGTCTCTTTTTGAATCTCTGCTAGTCCTCTCATCAACTCATCAGTACAGCTTGGAATAAAACGAGGTGTTAAAATTGGCTTTGTTCGATGATATCGTTTTTCACACTGTCTTAACCAATCTTTTGTATCCTCCAGAGACTGCTTGGCCTCTGTCTCGCAAAGAGATTCTATGCTGTTCCGATCCATATTTACCTTTCCCACATAACAAGCAAGGCCACTTTCCTCTAACAAATCCATTAAAAATAGAGTAGCTGGTGTATGGAGTGTTGCAAAAATACAAGCTCTCGTAGTCGCTCCTTTTTTTAAAGCGTCCACGAATATAGTATACGCTATTTTTGCATAATTGAGATCCCCATATTTTGATTCTTCTTTAAAAGTGTAAGTATTTAACCAATCTAATAGCTCCATATCCATTCCAATTGAGCGAAATGCATATTGAGGGGCATGAAGATGCAAGTCAACGAGCCCTGGAATGATCAAACGATCCCCCATATCTCGCACTTCTATCTGTTCATATTGCTCTGGAAGCTCTTTAAAAATCCCTTTGGAAATTCCATTCTCACAAATCACATAGGAATTCTCTTCTATCTTCAACTTATCTTTTGTCTCACTTGTAATAATCGTTCCTTTTAATGCAAATGTATTCATAAATAATTCCTTTCTTATAATGAAAAAAAACTACCGCAATGGTTAAACTATAAATTTTCCCAAAAGAAAACTTATAGTCAACTATTACGGTAGTTGGTAGAAACGTTCATCCAATTATGAACCTATATAAGCTATATAAAAACCATATGGAATCATTGTCTTTTTTCTTTTTCATTCTTTCCACAATTTATCCTGTGAATTCTTTTTTATTTTACAATAAACACTTCCTCTTTGTCAATCACAACTGTGCTTCTTTTCTAAAGATGTGAAAAAGGCTGTTCCAAAACAAATCATTTCTACAAGATAAAATCATTATGATTTTCATCCTTTTTCTACCTTGCTAAACTTTTTGATTTTGTAACAACCTTTTTCCTGTACTCTTCCTTGGACTAATACAATTCTCTTACTTCTCTTCCTTTCCGCATTTAAAAGAAGAGAAGGATTCATGAGAAATAGATTGAAATCTCTCATTCATAAATTATATCAATTAATCAATCAAAAATCAACTGATATCCTTTCTCACTTTTCCATTACCATATAGGCTCTGTTTATAAAATAGAAAATGCAGAAAGCAAAAGCTCCCTGCATTTTCTACCTCATCGCTGTTATTCTTCTATGTTTGCACACATTTCTTCAGCAGATTCTTGATTCATCGCCCAAAATGGTAACGTACCGATCATGGCTCCGATAATAGCTGGTATAATCCATCCAAATCCTAAACTATAAAATGGAATCTGCTTACAAAGAGTTGTTATCACACCTAATGAAATATCCGCTTTTTCTAATCCATTTACAAAGGCGATGCAAAATGCAAAGGCCATAGCAAGCACATACACCATTCTGCGATGTGCAATATATCGTTTTATAAAAGATAATACAATTAAAACGATAGTAACTGGATATATCATCATTAAAATCGGTGTAGAAATCTTAACTAACTGTGTTACTCCAATATTACTAATTACAAAACTAAATACACATACAATCCCTGTTATTTTCTTATAAGAAATATTTGGAAAAATCTCATGAAAATAATCAGAAAAAGATGTTGTAAGTCCAACAGAAGTAGTCATACAAGCTAGGAAAACGGCTCCTCCTAAAATGATTCCTCCTACATCACCAATAACCTCACTTGTAACCGCATGTAATAATGCTCCTCCATTTTCAAATGTCGTCATTGTAATCGCTCCAATATAAGTGAGCATATAATATACAATTGCTAAAATAGCGGCAGCACCAATTCCACAAAGAATCGTATATTTCACAATACTCTTTTCATTTTTAACGCCAAATCCGCTTACTGCATTAATAATAATAATGGCAAATACAAGTCCTGCTGGGCCATCTAATGCATTATATCCTTCAATCATACCTTGAAAAAGAGGAATCGTAGCATAAGCTCCTTGTGGTTCTCCGATACTTCCTAACTGAACAGCATCACCACTGGTACTTCCTTTTATTAAACAAGCAATAAAAATACTTGTAATACTAATTAATAAAATTGGTGTTAAATATTTTCCAATCACATCAACAACTTTACTTGGATTACTACTTAAACGATAAGTTAAAAGAAAAAAGATCGCTGTAATAATAAGCGAATAGATCCAAGCAGAATCCTTTGGTACATAAGGAGAAATGGCCAATTCAAAAGACACACTTCCTGTTCTTGGTAAAGCAAAGAGAGGTCCAATTAATAAATAAATGCCCACTGAAAAACACAATGCAAATTTCTTACTTACCAAATTTCCTAAATCACTGATCTCTGTTCCTACTAACACAACTGCGATAATACCGAGCAACGCAATCCCTGCATCTGTTAATATAAATCCTATTAAAGCGCTCACATAATTTTTCCCCGCCATTTGTCCCATAGCTGGCGGAAAAATCATATTTCCCGCTCCAAAGAATACAGCAAATAAAGTAAGCGTTACCGATAGTATTTGTCGTATTTTTAATTTTTCCATATTTTATAATGCTCCTTTTATTTCTAAAAATTCTCCTCTAGCCAGATGAAATATATTTTTGCATTTGCGTGGAAGTCGTATTCTCATTATTTTTGCCGGATTTGAATTTCCATAATTCTCCCTCTATCCACACCGTCCTAATAGGCGCTCATGTCCTTTTAGCCTACTTTAATATTTTTCTACTTATAAAACTAAAAAACACTATTCTTTCTTTTTACTATAACCTCCTTTTTCTAATTTATCCCACATTCTTCTAACTATAGCATAGAACAATTGCCTTTTTCAACACTAGAATCTACCAAATTCTCCATCTTTTATCGCTTTTTATTAAAATTCGACACGGATATGGCTATAGATACAGCCTATTTCCAATAATAGACCGCATATATATTCACATAAAAAAACCATTTCTTTTGATACTTTCTTGGGAAGCAAAAGAAATGGTTTTCTTAAAATTGTTTTATTATATTTATCTGAGGCTATTCATTTTATACTTCTTTTATGATGTTCAATTGATCCTCACTCTTATCTTCTTCTTCTAATTTTGAAGTACAGTGTGGACAGCGAATGGCATCAATAGCAATACTGCTCTTACAAAATGGACATACTTTTGTGGTTGGAGTTTCTTCTTCTACC
>UQVN01000115.1 GCA_900544525.1 uncultured Eubacteriales bacterium | reverse complement strand
AAGACGGTACTGCTGATAAAAGAAGAAAAGATAACACAATCTATTATCCCAAATCTAATCTTTATATAAGTAAATATAATATAGAATTTAAAAATCCTGTTACTATGATCTATTATATTAACTCATTAAGAGAGCATAACATTACTATCCAGCAACATGAAGTAGAAAAGCGAAAACAAGATTTGATATATTCAGAAAAGAAAACGATATATGACGCTAATAGTATAGATAAAATTATTAGTAATTTTTCAAGTTCTCCATATGATTTTGAAGAATTTTGCGCAAACTTATATAACAAAATGGGAATTCAGGCTCAGACGACACCAGCAACAAATGATGGTGGCTATGATATTATGTTAAATTATAAAACTGGTGAAAAAGGAATTATAGAATGTAAATGTTATAATCAAAAACACTCTGTCGGCCGTCCTCTAATTCAAAAACTGGTAGGAGCTAATCAAATTTTAAAAGCTGAGCATCTCAAATTCATAACAACCAGTAGTTATTCTCAAGCTGCAAAAGAATATGCAGCAGAAACAAATGTTGAACTCATCGATGGCCAACGGTTATTAGAACTTATAGAACTATATTTAAATCCAAAACAAATCAAACTAGAAGTACATAAAAGTGAATGGGCCTTAAACAAAAACGATTTACAGACATTTATTCCCTCAGATATATATCCTTCATTATAGTAAGTAGATAAAAAAAGCTTCTAATATTAGGGGCTTTTTTTCTGTTCTTTTTTAACTCTTGTTCTTATTAAACCATCGTATTTCTGTCATTCCTGTTTTCTATTATATCTCTCTTCTCTTTAAAATTTCATCATTTCTTTATTTTTTGAATTAAGAGGCCACCTCACATTTAGGCAGCCTCTTTTTATTATATTTTATTTGTATAATCTAAGCAAATCCAATCAGCTCCAGACTTTAATTTTCCCCATCCGTTTTTCTCCTCTACAATTGTATACACATCTCCATTCTTAACTTGTGTGTTTACTTTGTAGTTTGTTCCTGCTCCATTTCTAACGTTTAAGGTGTTCGCAGTAATTTTTACCAAATAAGGAACTTTATTAGTTTCTATAGGCTTAGAAGTAGTAGTGTTGCTTAAAGATTTATTTAATATCCCCTCAACAATAGCTTTTGCACATACTTTCGGCTCCCATTTGTCGGCGTCGTCTTTATCGTCTACAAAACAACATTCGATTAGTAACGCCGGACTTTCTGTATATTCAAGGACATACAATGATTTATCATATTTTGTACCTCTGTTTTGGATTCCTAATGCTTTAGCAATCTCTGAACAAATACGTCCCGAAACTTCCATAGTTTTACTGCTATAATTCCACACCTCTACGCCACCAATAGAACCATCCCCTTGATAATCGTTGCGTCCCGAATTTAAGTGAATGGAAATATCAAGGTCAACTTTGTGCTCTTTGCATTTCTTTACAATCTTAGATAAACATCCTTCTTGTGTTGTATTCTCATTACAAGTACAATCATATACTATATGCCCTTGCGCTTTTAATAATCGAATAACTTCGTCCTTAACGATTCTGTTCTCTACGGACTCCTTTAAAATTCCTACGGCTCCGTATGCTCCTTGGTCCTGTGGACAATGACCTGCATGCACATTATATTTTGCCATAATACATCTTCCTTTCTATAATAAGAGACTCTATACAAAAAGGAGCCTCTAGATCTTATTTTATTCTTCTTTACTATTTTGTTTAATGAGTTGGTTAACGTGTGTATTATCTCTTAAGTATAATTATGCTCTTTACACCGTAAACAAATTTCTTTGTAGTTTTCTACACTTCGAACTTCTTTGCTTACTGTATCTTCTGGAGCCATTCTTTCAGCAACCATAGATATATCAAAGCATTCTGAATCGGATATTTCTCTTTGTAATATTTCGCACATAAAATTACTCAAATTCTTTCACCTTCTTTATCCAAGCATTCATTTTTTCATCGTATTCATCACTTGAAAAGGCTGTTCTTATCTCTTTCTTCTGAGTATCAATATAAACTGCTCCATTCTCTGAATAATAATTTAGAAAACGTCCATTCCAACGTTTTAATCCTATCAGAGCATTATTCATAAACCCTTCAGCCTCTTCTCGTACCACATGATGCTCTCTCTCTTTATTGATATGAATATCATCAAACTTGTAATCTTTCAAATCAATAGGACGTGCATCAAACACCGGCTTACCTTTAATATTGTTTTCTTTTAATACTTTTATAATAATTTTTTCTTTGGAAGTATCAAAGTATTTTTCTTTCCATTCTTTATATGTAATACCTGCTGGCACTTCCACCGTATCACTTTCATTGTAATAGGATAGCGCGGATTTCTCCATTACAAAACTTGTTTCTGTATGCAGCAGTCGATAACCTTCGCATTCCCTAGCTTTAAAATATTGTGCAAAATCTTTTGATAGCCTTGCTGGATTTTCTCCTAATACTAAAACAGTTGTAAGTACTTCTTTTAGTTTAGATTGTAAGTAATTCTTTTGTTTCCATAATCGTTCTGAGAAATTTTGTCTATTAAAAAGATATGAAATCAGTTGTTCTATATCAGATAGGATAATCTGTGGGTATTCATAGTGAAATCCGTCATAAATATCAAAATTATAAGTTCCCATCGTTTCATTCACTTTAGAAATATAATCTTTCAACTTTCCTATTTGCTCCTTGCCCAATCGTTTCTGTGCCTCCGTTTAAGAGATTCGATTTTCTTTAGCATACTGTGCATAAAAGTCATTTATTACAAATTTCTTATGATATAAATAAAGACTGGTATAAAAGTAGAGGTTCACTCTACTTTTACACCAGTCTCTTTTCTTATGGTTCTTTTGTTGCTTTTTGCTGTTGTACCCATTCTAATAGTTGTTTTGTCTTCGAAAAATCTTCGCCCTCTTCTGCTTTGCTTAATGCCATGGTAATATAGCGTTCTGCCTGTTCATAATCAATTGGAAGACCAATTCCTTTTGCATAACACTCCCCAACGGCAATTAATCCATCAAAATCCCCATCTTCCGCAGCAGAAATATAATATTTTATAGCTTTTTCTAAGTCTTCTTCTCCCCCTTTTCCCGTCCGATATAAATTTCCAAGCAATGTTTTCGCATTAATATCTCCAGCTTCAATTGCACTTTTATAATATTCCACTGCTTTTTTTAAATTTTGATCGGTACCATATCCATTTTCGTAGCAAACGCCTAAATATCTCTTTGCTCTTTTTTCCCCTTGCATGGCAGACCTTTGAAACCATGAAAATGCCTTTGCTTCATCTTCCTCGACGCCTTCGCCATAGAGAAATTTAATTCCCAACACCGTTTGTGCTCTTGGATAGCCTTGTTTTGCGGATTCCTCTGTCCAATAAAGAGACTGTTCATCACTTTGTTGGACTCCAATTCCATGTTCATAGCACCTTGCTAATTGTAATTGCCCTTCTGGATAACCTTGTTCCGCCGATTTACGATACCAATAACTTGCCCGTTCTAAATGGTTTAACATTCCTTGAGACTCTTTTGCAAATCCTCTGCCATCTTCATACATCTCTCCCAATGAAATTTGCGCATAAGGATCTTCTCTTTTGGCAGCCTCATAATAAAGATTCACAGCTTCTGCATCATTTTGTTTTACCCCCCATCCAGCACGATAACAGCGAGCTAATTCAATCATGGCAGGTACATATCCTACTTCTGCTGCCTCCATAAAATAAGAAACTGCCTTTTTATGATCTTCTTTTATGAAACCATAAAGATAACACCTTCCAAGATAATAAGCAGCTCTTGCCGATTCTTTTTTATACGCTTTCTCATATAATGCAACTGCCTTTTCCATATCTTTTTCTACTCCTTGTCCCGTTTCATAAGAGTATCCAAGATTACAAGCAGCAACTACATTTCCCATTTCAACTGCTTGTTCCATGAGCCAAAGGGCCTGTTTTTTATCAACTTTTGTCCCATATGCATTTTCATAACACCATGCTAGATTGCAAATCCCTGTCGGATCGCCACCTTCTGCGGACTTTTTAAAATAGTAAAAAATTCTTTCTTCTTCCACAGAGCTTTCTTTTTGTCCAAGGCAATAAATTCCCATATCTGCCCATTGTGCTGGAGTAATGCTATCTTCTGTTATTTCTTCAAACTCTGTGCTACCACATTCTGGACAAACGATCGGCCTTTCTTCTTGCTCTGTTAAATAATAACATAACTTTCCTTTGCATTTATAAAACATTTCTTTCCCCTTTCTTTCCTGTGAAACAATAGGAAATAGGTTTTCTCTCTTAGCAAGCAATTCGATAAAATTGCATAACATATTGCTTTTCTTTTAAAAAATTCCATATGGTATAATAATCTCGCAATAAAGAAATCTCCCCTTGCCGATATCTTCTTGCTAAATCGCCTTCCGCTTGCCATCCGCCTTCCACTCTCGCTACTTGTGTCAATGATACATTCTCAATCTGTCCTGTTTTTAAGAGCATTTCTAGCTGTCTACACTTTTCTTCTTCTTTTTTATCCGCTCCAAATACAGCATATTCGTATCCAACAAGGACTCTTTTACAGTGGGAAAACATCCATTGGTTTAACTTTTCTACCGCTTGCTGATTTAGCCATGAAAAAGCCTTTTGCATCGCTTCTCTCTCAGTCTTACCATATGGCTCTCTTTTTAAATAAAAAAGGCTTGCTAATGTAGCATTTAGCTGACTATATAACCCGATGTTTACAATAAAATCTACTTTTTTATCTGGCAATGGCTGATTCATGGCTTTTTTTGCCTGCTCTTGTAAAAAGTTGAGTAAATCCGCTATATCACAACTGCTTTCTAGTTTTTGTTCTAATAATTCTTCTGAAATATCCCAAACATTTGTACAAAGAACTTCCACTCGTTCCTTTGGAATTTGATAATAGGCAATGGCTTCCTCCATGGCTTCTTTTTCTTTATCAACTAAAAGGAACTTCTCTACATAGGGAAGTAATTCATGCAAATCAATATCGCTACAGCTCCCAGCACCCAAGATTAATACAGTATCGCCAATTTCTATTTCTTCCATTAGCATTTTTGTTACAAAAGAACGGTACTCACTCCATCTCTCTTTTGCATCTACAATTTTTGTGCTTTTTCTCAATTGTTCTACTAGCATTTTCCTCTCATTGAAATAAAAAACACGCAAAGCGTGTTTTTTATCATCCTTTCATTCTTTGTCTTACAATTTCATAAGCAAGAACGCCTGCTGCAACGGAAGCGTTTAAAGAATCGATATCTCCCTTCATTGGAATGGATGTAATATAATCGCATTTTTCCTTTACGAGGCGACTAACACCGCTTCCTTCGTTTCCAATGACAAGTCCGATTGGCCCTGTTAAATTTGTGTTATACATTACTTCACCGCCCATATCGGCACATACAAACCAAAGCCCTCTTTTCTTTAACTCTTCAATTGTTTTTGATAAATTTGTCACCTTTGCCACAGGTGTATAATTTAAAGCTCCAGCAGATGTCTTTGCAACCGTTGCAGTTAAACCAACCGCACGACGTTTTGGGATAATAACCCCATGAGCTCCTGCTAAATTAGCGGTACGAATAATCGCCCCTAAATTATGAGGATCTTCTATTTCATCTAATAAAAATAAAAATGGTGACTCGCCTTTTTGTTCTGCTAATGCAAACATATCTTCAATATCCGCATATTCATACGCCGCTGCCTGTGCAATTACCCCTTGATGCTTCCCTGTTGTAGACATTTGATCCAAACGTTCTTTTGCTACAAATTGAAGTAAACTCCCTTGCTTTTTTGCCTCTCTTACAATTGTTCTCACAGGGCCGTCTTGACAGCCATCTAACACATATAATTTATCAATTGTCTTTCCAGAACGAAATGCTTCTAACACTGCATTTCTTCCTTCAATTGTATATTCTTCGTATCTCATATTTTACCCTTTCTTGGTCTCTTCACTTTTTTCTGATTGCCATTATTGCTCAAATAGTCCAATATGCAATAATTCCATCAGTCGTTTCCAATCATTTTTTAAATATAAATATCCAACAAGGGCTTCAAAACCAGTTGCCATTCGATAATCAATGATGGATGCATTTTTGGCAGATGTGTAAGATTTTGCATTTCTTCCACGTTTATAAACTGCCTCTTCTTCTTCCGTTAAATAAGGCTCTAACTTTATAATCATCTTCGCCTGTGATTCTGCCTTTACATAACTACTCGCTTTTTTATGATACTTATTCACCTGTTGATTTGCCCTTGATACGATCATAGTACGAATAATAATCTCATATACGGCGTCTCCCATATAGGCAAGTGCAAGAGGAGAATAGGTTTTAGCATCTACTTTTTTTACTTCTAATTGCTTTAACATTTCCTCCATCACAGACAAGGCTTCAATTCCCTGTTGTTGTTCTTTTTTATTTTCTTCTACAGGGTTATTTAAGCGCGTTTCCATTTTACACCTTCTCTTGTATCCTCTAATATAATTCCTTTTGCTAATAATTCATCACGAATTTCATCTGCTCTTGCAAAATTCTTTGATTTTCTTGCCATTTGACGTTCTTCAATTAATGCTTCAATATCACTATCTAAAATTTCTTCTTTTTTCTCTGTAATAATTCCAAGAATATCGCATAATTTTGTCATAGTAGAAAGTAATTCTTTAGCATATTCTTTACTTCCATGAGCCACTGTGATATTCGCAAGTTTTACAATTTCAAAAATTGCAGAAATGGCATCTGCCGTATTGAAATCATCTTCCATTGCTGCCTCATATTTTTTTACAAGCTCTTTTACTTGTTCTAAATTCTTCTTATCTTCTTCTGTCAAAGAACTTTCTGGAAGTTTTTCTGCCTTTTCACGAACGAGATCCACAGAAGTTAAGATTCTTTCTAATCCATTTTTTGCAGATTCCACTAATCCATCACTGAAATTCAGTGGACTTCTATAATGAGCGCTTAACATAAAGAAACGAATCACTTGTAATGGATATTTTTCTCCAATTTCTCGTACAGTAAAGAAATTCCCTGCCGATTTGGACATTTTTTTGTTATCAATATTTAAAAATGCATTGTGCATCCAATATTTTGCAAATTGAACGCCATTACAGCATTCGCTCTGAGCAATTTCATTTTCATGATGTGGGAATACAAGATCTTCTCCACCTGCATGAATATCAATTTCTTCCCCAATATATTTTTTTGACATAACTGAACATTCAATATGCCATCCTGGGCGTCCTTCTCCCCATGGAGACTGCCATGCTGGTTCTCCTTCTTTCTTTGGTTTCCAAAGAACGAAATCCATAGAATCTTCTTTTGCTTCTTCTACTGCAATACGGATTCCTGCTGTTAAATCATCTAAATTTTTCTTAGATAATTTCCCATATTCTTCAAATTTACGAGTACGGAAATATACCGTTCCATCGACTTCATAGGCATATCCTTTTTCAATCAATGTCTGAATCATTTGAATCATACCATCAATTTCTTCAGTTGCCTTTGGATTCATTGTGGCAGGTTTAATATTTAAAGCCTCCATATCTTTTTTACATTCTGAAATATAACGTTCGGCAATCTCAGATGCAGATACCCCTTCTTCATTGGCTTTTTTGATAATTTTATCATCTACGTCAGTGAAGTTAGAAACATAATTCACTTCATATCCTTTATATTCTAAATAACGTCTTACGGTATCAAATACAATCATCGGACGCGCATTTCCAATATGAATATAATTGTAAACAGTTGGTCCACATACATACATACCAACCTTTCCTTCATGAATTGGAACAAATTCTTCTTTTTTTTGAGATAATGTGTTATAAATCTTCACAAGAAAACCTCCTATTTATCTATATATTAAAAACTATGAGAAACTCGTGAAACGTGTTTCTCTAACTGGCAAGTATTAATCATAAACTTTAAAAGCATAGTTTCTGACTGGTTGCCTTTCTATAAACAATGAAAAGTACGCTCTGCAAACTTTTCACGTAAATGATAAGGCAGGCTCATCTCTAAAGAGACGAGTCTGCCCGTGGTTCCACTCTTTTTTAAAGAAGATTTCTCTTCTTCCTTCTAAGTCTATAACGCTGACAAGCGTATCAAGTTACTCTTTGTTCACTTGATCTGCTCACGGACGCACTTCTTATTATCTTCCATCAAAAATGTTTTCAGCCAACGACATTTTTTCTCTGTTACTTCCAATAATATTACTTTTCCGATCTTCGCATTTTCTTACTTCTTATAAGTCTATTGAATTTTATCTCTTTTGTCAACTCCAACTTTTTATAATAAGTAAGAAACTTTTCAGGTAATGTTATACAATCTCACTGAGATAAATTTTGGACATGGAAATCCATGTCTTTCTTTTCCATGCTTCTTGCGTTTCTTTATATTTTGGATATCCAAATAAAATCTCTGTCAGCTCTGCTATGGTAAGTTTTCCATCAATCGTTTCCACAGCAGATGACTCTAAAATTTTTTCTACTTTGGAAGAGTTTTGATTCACGTTCAAACGATAAATCCCACTATTTTCCTCTAACAAAGAATCTTCTAATTCTAACACAATTTCCTCTTCTTTTTCACTTCTAATAAAAGAAAGCATTTTTTCCACATCTAAAATACGGAACATAATCGATGGCACTTGTTGAATGTTAGAAAAAGCCTCTTTCTTATGAAACCAATCAAGATATAGCTTCATTTTCATTCCTTTTTTCCATTGCTTTAATGCTTTTATCACATTTATTGGATCTTCTTTTGTAACGAGTTCGTAAAAAATCATCGTATCTTGATCCATAGCATAAGCTCCATATCCACAGATCTC
Organism: uncultured Eubacteriales bacterium; assembly: GCA_900544525.1. Classification (GTDB taxonomy): domain Bacteria; phylum Bacillota; class Clostridia; order Lachnospirales; family Lachnospiraceae; genus Scybalomonas. The sequence continues at coordinate 1,030 of UQVN01000115.1, read as the reverse complement.
ATTATTCTTCTTTATAACCAAAAGAGAACCATGTTCTGCTTCTAACTCTTTTTGACGCTGTTCAAAGTAAGACTTTGTGCGGATCGAAGCAATTTGAAATTGTTCCCAAAACTTCTTGCAAAAGGAAAGCAATTGTTCCACTTCATCCTCAGTCTCATTATAAGGAATCCATTGGTACGGATCTTCCTCCTTTCCAAACGCTCTACCATTTTCCTCTTTTTCTAATACGCATAAATAGCGGTCATAAACAAACCGAAAATCAAACGGTGTATAATACGCTTCTTTTGCTGGCATCAGAAAGGTAAATGGCTTTCCTTCTTTTCTCATCTGTTTCATTACTGTTTGAAGCATCTGTCTCATAATTCCTTGACGTCTTAATTCTTTATCAACAGCTACTCCAACTATATAATCAAGCTCTATCTTATCTTCTTGTACTTTAATTTCATAAGGGTTTAAATGAATCATGCCACAAAGCATTTCTTCTTTCTTTTCTTCCACACTTTGACTTTCTAGCATTTCTTCTTTTGCCCACACCGTATAAACACGATTTTTTGGATACATCTCTTTATAATAATAATCTGTAAATAATTGTGGATCTTCAAAAATCGTTTGCCACATAGTTGCAATTGGTTCTTTCCACTTTTTCTTATTATCCCACTGTGATTCTAACACATATTTTGAAGGTTCTTTCTCTTCTTGTTTCATTTCTACACGCTCCTTTTATCGGCAACCACCGCAGCATCCGCCACAACCTGTGCTCTTTGGAGCTTCATCATACATATAATTTTCTACCGTTGTTAAAAGACAAATTGCTTGTGCAGAAATTCCTAACCCTTCTCCTGTAAATCCAAGCCCTTCTTCTGTTGTCGCCTTTACACTTATTCTTCCAACTGGAATATTTAAGGCTTTTGCAATATTTTCTCTCATCTCTTCTTTATATGGTGCTAACTTTGGACGCTGTGCAATAACCGTAGCATCAATATTTTCAATATAATATAAATTTTCTTCTAATAATTTTCCAACCTGTAAA
>UQVN01000114.1 GCA_900544525.1 uncultured Eubacteriales bacterium | reverse complement strand
GAACCCACGTATCCAGCTTGGAAGGCTGGTGTTCTACCATTGAACTACACCCGCGTATTTGGTTGTTTCAAGTACGTTGTATATACTATCACTAGAAAATGAATTTGTCAAGAGAAATTTTAAAAATTTTAAAAAATATATTGTTCTTAGAGAATAATAATAAATTGTTAGATTGATAATTTACCAGCCGTTTTTAATAAAAATGATAAAAAATGGCTTAAATGTTAGGGTTTAATAAAAACAGAAGTTGTTTCAAACGTATATCCTCACAAAAAAAGGACTATTGCCAAACGCAACCTCTCAATAAATACCGATTTTATAATTTTTGGTATCTATTAAAAAATTTGCTTTGCAACAGTCCTTTTTAAGAGTGTTTTAGAGTACCGTATACGCCCAAAGATGTGTGATCTGTTTTTCTAATGTGTCAAAATCCCATGTCTTTTCACTATTTTTTAAGCTATTTGGATCATGGACTTTAAAGTTTCCTTTTTTATCTTTATCATAGATGACTATATAGTGTTCTTTGTCTTTTGTGAAATCGCCTTTTTTTACTTGAGCGATTAATGGTTGGTTTGCTTCTAAAGCAGTTGTCATTGTCTCTTTTGTAACATTAATTTCCGTACCTTGTACATCGAAATATTCTGCACCTTCTGTCATAAAGGAAGATGATTCTTCTTTTTTGGAAGTTAAATATCCATTCTCTTCAATATATTGTGCAATTGCGAGAGGATTGGCATTGAGATCGCCAGTTAATCCAACGGAAACCATAGAAAGGCAAGTTGGAGCACTGCCTTTGATCGCTAAATAGCTATTGTTATATTTTTCATATCCCCAGCGTTTATCCCACTGACAAAGATAAGGGATTTCCCCCTCTTGATAATCGCTTTTTAAGCTGATTTTAAAATGCTTATTTCCATATTTGGAATAATCGGCTACAAATTGTTCTGTTTCTTCATTTTCTTTTAATAATTCTACTAACTCATCAGGATATTGATTGGTATGTTTTAACACTTGCTTTTCAGCAGAAGAAGCACCGTGGAATCGAAAGAAATTAATAATTCCACTTCCTAATGCGAGAACAAGCATAAGACAGGCTAATATAAAAATACATTGTCTTGCTCTCCATAATAGACGTTTTCTCCTTCGTCGTCTTAGTCCGTTACGTTTTGTTGTCATGTTTTTCACCTCATAAATCTAGAATAAGAGTCGTTCACTCTCTCTGTTATATAAATAATAGTATAGGACTTTTTCTATAAAAAGTCTTGGAAAATTTAAAACAATATTCTTGAGAAAAACTTAATATTTTTTGTCGAAAATTATCAAAGAAGGCAGAAACAAAAAGAGAAAAAAGAGATATAATGAAAATAGAGAGGATTAGCGAAACGAGTACGGGCATAATAAAGGAAAAAGACATGGAAAGGAGTCGGAAATAACAGCGTAGTATTTCCAAAAGTGTGAAAGTGATGAAAAAACAACTATTTTATAATGGAACGATTTTAACGATGGAGGAAGAAGGGAGTCAAGTAGAAGCTGTCTATGTAGAAGATGGGAAAATCAAAAGAGTTGGAAGTCTTGAGAGTTTAAAAGAGTTTGATAAAGAGAAAGATGTTCAGCGGATTGATTTACATGGATATACAATGTTACCAGCCTTTATTGATAGTCATAGTCATATTGTTGAGCTTGCAGCAATTTTAAGATTTGGACAATTGAATATGGCAATGAATTTTCAAGAGATTGTTAAGATTATGAAGGAGAAAAAGGAACAGGTTCTATTAGAGCAAGGACAAAAGGGCAAAGAAGGCAGAGACAAAAAAGAAGAGGGACAGACAAAAGTGCCATGGATTATCGGGTTTGGATACGATCATAATTTATTAGAAGAAGGAAGACATCCAGATAAATTTGTATTAGATGAGATAGCAAATGATGTTCCGATTATGATTATCCACGCTTCTGGACATATGGGAGTTCTCAATTCAAAAGGTCTTGCATTAGCAGGAATTACGAAAGAAACAAAAGATCCGATAGGAGGAAAAATCGGAAGGGTTTCTGGAGGAGATGAGCCAAATGGGTATTTAGAAGAAAATGCTTTTATGAAAGTAGCAAGCCATATGGAGGAAGAAGGTGGGGATATTGTTTCTTTCTTTCAAAAGGCACAAAATATTTATTTTCAATATGGCATTACAACGGCGCAAGATGGATTGACAAAGGAGGGAGGGCTTAAATTATTAAAACAGTTAAATGAAAATGATATTTTGAAGATAGATGTTGTTTCCTATATTGATATAAAAGATAGCTCTCATTTAATAAAAGAGAATAAGGAATATGAGAAACGATATAAAAAGCATTTAAAAATTGGAGGCTATAAATTATTTTTAGATGGGAGTCCACAAGGAAGGACTGCATGGCTTTCAAAGCCTTATGTAAAGCAAGAGGGACAAGACAGTGATTATCGTGGATATCCAATTTATGCAACAGAGCAGGTAGAGGAATTTGTTCGTAAAGCAAAAGACGAAGAGCTGCAATTACTCACTCACTGTAATGGAGATGGGGCCATTGATCAGTTATTAGAAGCACAAAAAGAACCATCGAAAATGCGAAATGTCATCATTCATGCCCAGACAATGCGATTGGATCAATTAGAAAAAGTAAAATATTATAAAATGATTCCAAGTTATTTTGTAGCTCATGTGTATTACTGGGGAGATACTCATATAAAAAATTTAGGAATGGAACGGGCGAAAAAAATTAGTCCTGCTGGTTCTACAAAGAAAATGGATCTTGTATTCACATTTCACCAAGATACGCCTGTTATTTTACCAAATATGTTGGAAACGATTTGGTGTGCTGTCAATCGAAAAACGAGAGATGGGGTACTTCTTGATCAAGAAGAGTGCCTGTCTGTCTACGATGCACTAAAAGCTGTGACAATTAATGGGGCGTATCAATATTTTGAAGAAGAGGAAAAGGGGACAATTTCCATTGGAAAACGAGCGGATTTTGTGATTTTAAGTGATAATCCGCTCGATATAGAAAAAGAAAGTATTAAGGATATGAAAGTAATGGCGACTTATAAAGATGGAGAACTTGTTTATCAAAAAGAAGAAGAGTGATAAAGTTGTTTCCCACTTTTTGTTAAAGTGGAAGTTGTTCCACAAGAAAGACGGCAAGAACCGCACCACAAGCAACAGGGAGAAGACCAAGTTTTTTGCAAGCGAAAAAGATCGCTACGATAAGTCCAAAAAGAGCCGAGTAGAAATTTCCAGTGCTTGTAAAGATTTCGGGAAAAATCATGGCAGCTAACATTCCATAGGGCATATACGATAAGAAGGATTTAATAAATGGATTTTTAATCTTTTTTTGAAATAAAAGAAATGGAAGAACTCGTGGCAAGTAAGTAACTCCCGCCAAAATAATCATACAAAAAATAATATAGCTTGTTTTCATAAGTAAAGTTCCTCCTTGGTTTGTTTGTGTATTTCCTCTTTTTCTGTTGCCGTGTCCGATTCTTTTATAGGAGCAAAATAGGCTCCAATAGCAGAGGTTGTGACACCACAAATAATTAAAATCCATCCATTTCCAAGATCTTTCATAACAGGTATTACTCTTGCAAGACAGCTCATAGCAGTTGATAAAAGTACAATCAACAAAATGGCTTTCTTTTCCATGGCAGCAGGAATAATAATTGCTAAGAACATTCCATAAATTGCGATACCAAAGGAAGAGACAAAAGAGGCTGGAAGAAAGTCAGTAACAATTGTGCCAAAAGCAGTGCCCAAGCTCCAGCCTATGTAGGAAACAAAAAGAATTCCCATGATATAAGGAAAGGTCAATGGTTTTTGTTGTTGCATTGCCACCGCATAATTTTCATCGGTTACTCCAAATGCGATCAGTAATTTTTTTTTCATAGAGAAATTCGATGGGAGTTTTTGGAGTAAGGAAAGTGACATTAAGAAATAGCGAATGTTAATGAGTAAGATAGTGAATGCCAGCTCGAGAAAATTAGCTCCTTGTGCGATTAAATCGATCCCCATAAATTGTCCCGTACCAGTAAGACTTGACATAGAGATTAGAATGGGACACCAAGCAGGAAAACCATATTTTGTTCCTAGCATACCAAAAGTCATTGCTACAGGGAAGTATCCAAGGGCGATTGGAAGCCCATCTTTCATTCCGCTTTGAAAGGACAGTGGTTGATTCATTAGATTTAACATCTCCTTTGTAAAATTTTATTTTTTATCCGTCAATATACGGAGAAAAAGACAACAAAAGAATAGAAAAATATTTCAATTTGAATAATTTCATATTTAAAATTTCATTTTAGATCATAACATAGATAAAGTGAGACGGCAAGAGAGAAAAATCCTCTTGCCGTAGAAGAGACCCTTTAGTATACTTGTAAATAGGAAAAAAGGAATTATAAAAGAACCAAAAAGGAAGAAAAGGAGATAACAATGCTATTAATTCAAAATGCAAGAGTGATGGATCCAAAGACAAACACAGATAAGGTAGCTGATGTTTTAGTAGAAGATGGAAAAATAAAGGAGATAGGGATTGTTCCTGTAACAGATGAAATGGAGATTATCGATGCAAATGGTTTGATTTTAGCACCAGGATTTATCGATGTTCATGTCCATTTTCGTGATCCAGGACAGACGCGCAAAGAAGATTTAGTGACAGGAAGTAAGGCGGCAGCAGCAGGTGGATTTACAACGGTTATTTGTATGGCAAATACAATTCCAAAAGTCGATAATGTGGATACGTTAACTGATATTTTAGAACGGACAAAAGAACTTCCAATTCATGTATTACAAGCCAGTGCAGTAACAAAGAGTTTTAATGGAAGAGATCTTGTAGATATGGAAGCTATGAAGAAAGCAGGAGCTGTTGGCTTTACGGATGATGGGCTTCCAATTATGAATGCTGGTGTATTAAAAAAAGCGATGGAAGAAGCCAAGCGTTTAAATGTACCAATTAGTCTTCATGAAGAGGATTCAAGTTTAGTTATAAAAGCGGGAATTAACAAAGGAAAAGTATCCGAAGAGTTACAATTTGGAGGAGCGCCAGCTGTTGCAGAAGATACGATGGTAGCAAGAGATTGTATGATTGCACTTGCAACAGGAGCCAGTGTTGATATTCAACATATTAGTTCTAAAAATGCAGTAGAAATGGTTCGTCAAGCAAAAGCGATGGGAGCGAATGTTGTGGCAGAAGCAACTCCTCATCATTTTACATTGACAGAGGATGCAGTTAAAAAGTATGGAGCTATGTGTAAGATGAATCCACCCGTTCGTACGGAAGACGATCGCCAAGCCATTATCCGTGGACTACAGGATGGAACTATTGAGATTATTGCAACGGATCACGCTCCACACACGACAGAAGAAAAAGAAGCAGGAATTGAAAAATCTCCAAGCGGAATTATCGGATTAGAAACCGCACTTTCTTTAGGAATTACGAGTCTTGTAAAAGAAGGACATTTAACAATGATGAAACTTCTTGAGAAGATGACAATTAACCCAGCAAATCTATATCATTTAGATGCTGGTTATATCGCGGTAGGAAAAGAAGCGGATTTTGTATTGTTTGATGAAAATGAGACCTATGTCGTTGGTGATACATTTGCTTCTAAATCTTGTAATACACCATTTATCGGTTGGGAATTGACAGGAAAGGTAAAATATACTATTTGTAACGGAAAAGTTGTTTACACAGATCGTTAGTCATTGTATGTACATTTTTATCTATCTTTTTGCTATACAAGCTTTAGAAACTGTGATAGAATGTACACGGACATTATGAGTGAATGGGGATTTTATGCCTATTTGCCAACGATAATAAAAAGTCTATAAGGGTATTTTGTTATAAAAATATCAATGTTTTTATAAGAGAAATTCCTTTGTAGAGATGAGATATAGGAGGATTTGTGCTATGATCAACGAATTAGTGAGCAAAATTAAAAAATTAGAAGCGCCGATTGTTGTTGGACTTGATCCAATGCTTTCTTATGTGCCAGAACAGGTGAAAGAAAAAGCGTTTCAAGAGTTTGGTGAAACATTAAAAGGAGCAGGAGAAGCGATTTATGCTTATAATACTGCGATTATTGATGCGATCCACGACTTAGTTCCAGCAGTAAAGCCTCAGATTGCAATGTACGAACAGTTCGGAATCGAAGGAATGATTGCGTTCCAAAAAACTTGTGCTTATGCAAAAAGCAAGGGACTTGTTGTAATTGGTGATATTAAACGTGGAGATATTGGTTCCACATCAGAAGCCTATGCTATTGGACACGTTGGAAAGGCAAAAGTTGGAAACAATGAATTCCAAAGTTTTGAAGAAGATTTCATCACATTGAATCCATATATGGGAGCGGACAGCGTTCTTCCATTTGTGAAAGTATGTAAAGAAGAGAAAAAAGGTGTGTTCATTTTAACAAAGACATCCAACCCTAGTAGCGGTGATTTCCAAGATCGTTTAATCGATGGAAGACCTTTATATGAATGGGTTGGCGAAAAAGTAAATGAATGGGGCTTAGATTTTATGGGAGATGACTATAGCTATGTAGGAGCTGTTGTTGGTGCTACTTATCCAGCTATGGCAGAAGCCCTTCGTAAAATTATGCCAAAAGCATATATTTTAGTACCAGGATATGGTGCGCAAGGTGGTGCAGGAAAAGATTTAGCACCTTTCTTTAACGCAGATGGATTAGGTGCAATCGTAAACTCTTCTAGAGGAATTATTGCCGCTTACAAACAGGAAAAATATGCTCAGTTTGGAGCTGAAAACTTCGCAGAAGCATCAAGACAGGCTGTTCTTGATATGAAAGAAGATTTAAAACAAGCTTGGGTAAAATAAAAAATAATTTTTCATTTACGCGAAGGCAACGAGTCATGCAAGAGCATTTATGCTCTTATATGACGACTGTTCGCGAACGTGAGAAACTTGCATAGTGTGTTTCTCATGGTCGCTCCCTTTTATAGTCGTAGTGATAAAAAAATTGGAAAGGATTCGTTCATGCTAAAAACAAAAGTAAAAGCAGTTGTTATTTCTCAAGAGCAACTTGCAAGCGATGTATATAGCCTTATCCTTCAATCACAAGGAATGGCACAAGAAGCAAAAGCTGGTCAGTTTGTTTCTATTTATAGTAATGATGGAAGTCGTCTTCTTCCAAGACCAATTAGTATTTGTGAGGTAGATAAAGAGGCGGATACTCTTCGTCTAGTATATCGTGTCGTTGGTGCAGGTACTGACGAATTCTCCAAGTTACAAGCAGGGGATACGGTAGATGTTATTGGAACACTTGGAAATGGATTTCCACTTCTTGATAAAAAAGCATTTTTAATCGGTGGTGGTATTGGAATTCCTCCAATGCTTCAATTGGCAAAAGAATTGCAATGTGAAAAGCAGATTGTCGTTGGATACCGTGACGAATTATTCTTAGTGGAAGACCTAGAAAAACATGGAAAAGTGTACATTGCAAGCGAAGATGGAAAACATGGAACAAAAGGAAATGTCATTGATGCCATCCGTGCAAATGGATTGGATGCAGAAGTTATTTATGCTTGTGGACCAATGCCAATGTTAAAAGCATTAAAACAGTATGCAAAAGAAAACAACATCGAATGTTATGTTTCTTTAGAAGAGAGAATGGCTTGTGGAATCGGTGCTTGTCTTGCTTGTGTATGCAATTCTACCGAAGTGGATCATCATACTTATGTAAAAAATAAGAGAATTTGCAAAGATGGTCCAGTATTTCTTGCAGAGGAGGTAGATTTCCAATGAATATGAAAGTAAATCTTGCAGGAGTGGAATGGAATAATCCTGTGACAACCGCATCTGGAACATTTGGCTCTGGTGCAGAATATGGCGATTTTGTAGATTTAAATCGTATCGGAGCTGTGACAACAAAAGGAGTTGCTAATATTCCTTGGGCAGGAAATCCAACACCAAGAGTTGCAGAAACTTATGGTGGAATGATTAATGCCGTTGGATTACAAAATCCAGGGCTTGATGTGTTTATAAAAAGAGATATTCCATTTTTACAAAACTATGATTGTAAAATCATTGTCAACGTATGTGGAAAGACAACAGAAGATTATGTTGACGCCGTTGAAAAATTAGGGCAACAGCCAGTTGATATGTTAGAGATCAATGTTTCTTGTCCAAATGTAAAAGAAGGCGGAATCGCTTTTGGTCAAGATCCAAAGGCGTTATATGAGATTACACAGGCTGTTAAAAAGGTGGCAAAACAGCCAATTATTATGAAATTAAGCCCAAATGTAACAGATATTACAGAAATGGCAAGAGCGGCAGAAGCAGGTGGAGCAGATGTTCTTTCTTTAATTAATACATTAACAGGAATGAAAATTGATGTTCACAAAAGAAAATTTGTGTTAGCCAATAAAACAGGTGGACTTTCTGGCCCAGCGATTAAACCAGTAGCAGTTCGCATGGTATATCAAGTAGCACAAGCGGTAAAACTTCCAATCATTGGAATGGGCGGAATTATGACAGCAGAAGATGCTATTGAATTTTTATTAGCAGGCGCTACTGCTGTATCTGTTGGAACAGCTAACTTCCATAATCCAACGGCTACGATTGATATTATTAACGGAATCGAAGCTTATATGAAACAGTATGGAATCCAAGATATTAAGGAATTGATTGGAGCCGTACACGAATAAGTATTAGGAATCCATATTCGTTAGAAAAAACATTTCAGAAGAAAAAGTCTATCTATGACGTATCTTTTTACGAGAAAATAGTTGCAATCTATAGGAAACTATTTTAATATGGAATTATTAGGTAGATATTTAGTGAAGAGAATGATAAGAAAGGAGAAGCTACCAAAACGTGAAGGAAAAATCACAGGTAGCAAGAAAAAATGGAACAGTATAAAAGAGACTTTATTGAGTTTATGATTGATTGTAATGTATTAAAATTTGGAGATTTTGTAACAAAGAGTGGAAGAAAGACACCTTTCTTTGTAAATACAGGATTTTACCGCACAGGTTCTCAATTAAAAAAATTAGGAGAATATTATGCAAAAGCAATTAATGATAAATTCGGTCTTGAATTTGATGTTTTATTTGGACCAGCTTATAAAGGAATTCCATTAAGTGTTGCAACTTCTATGGCAATTTCTGAAGCCTATGATAAAGATGTTCGTTACTGTGCAAATAGAAAAGAAATCAAAGATCATGGGGATACAGGAATTCTTCTTGGAAGTCCAATCGAGGATGGAGATCGCGTTATTATCATTGAAGATGTAACAACAGCAGGAACTTCTATTCAAGAAACACTTCCAATTGTAAAGGCACAAGGAGATGTGGATGTATTAGGTCTTGTTGTATCTGTAGACCGTATGGAACGTGGACAGGGCGAAAAGAGTGCTTTAGCTGAAATCAAAGAAAAATATGGATTAGAAACAACAGCAATTGTAACAATGGCAGAAGTTGTAGAACACCTTTATAATAGACCTTATAAAGGAAAAGTAGTAATCGATGATACTTTAAAAGCAGCAATCGACGCATATTACGAACAATACGGAGCCAAATAAGGAGGCTATTATCTTGAGTGAAAAAATCTATAAGACCATGAAACAAGTAGGAGCTTGGAATATTGCGATTGGAGTTACTTTAATTGTGCTTGGAGTGCTTTCTGGTGTAATGACAATTGTAAATGGTGCCAGATTAATTAAGGATAAGTCAAATATTATGTTTTAGGAAACAATGAAAAGTATGTTTTTTACTTTTCATGGAAATAAAAAAGGGATGGGGCTGTTTCAGAAATGAAATTCTGTTACAGTCTTATCTCGTTATTTAAGAAGATAAGAAAAAGTAGCCAGTTAGAAAGAAAAGGCAAAAATCAAATAGAAATAAGTTCGAAAATAAAAAAATTGAATAGAGAAAATGAGGTTATATTTTGACAGAACAACAACGAAAAAAGCTCCGTTTGCTTGGGCAAATTGGATTTTATTTATATATGATTATAATATT
>UQVN01000113.1 GCA_900544525.1 uncultured Eubacteriales bacterium | reverse complement strand
TTTCTTATGTGTTTTCTATTGAATTCTCCACTTTTTTATTGAATTTCAACATTTTATGATATATAAACTCTTTCTTCACCATTTATATGCATTGCAATTCGAACTCCAAACCCCTGTGTTTATATGTGTCTAAATGCAATCTATAAATTCATTAATTCCCTATGAGAACTCTTCTCTTTTCTTTCTGAAAGATTGCTTTATGTTCTTGATTTTTCGATAGCTTTTCTATCTCCTCTCATTCCATTACAATTTTCTTAAACTTCTTCATAATAGCTGGATTTGATGCAATCACTTTATTTTCGAGAATCTCTATTTGTCCCCCAGCTTCTTGTACAAGCAACTTTCCTGCTGCATAATCCCATATCTTTAAATTTTCTTCAAAAAATCCATCTAACCTTCCGCATGCAACATAACAAAGTTCTAATGCTGTGGAACCAATTCTTCGAATATCTTGGCATCCATCATATACTTTTCTCATTCTTTTAAAATTTGTATCTGCATTTTGCCGATACGTTGGTGCCGTTCCATCTACCGGATCTAAAATCCATACTGTCCTCACTCTTTCTTTATTCGTTTACTAAAATCGAAACATAATTGCCTCCAAGCCCATGAATTTCTTTTAATGCTCTTTTTAATACCCCTGCTGTCTTTACTTGTATCGCCGTATATTCAGAAAGCGTAATTGTATAATTTCTTGCTTTCATCTCTTCATATAACTCTGCTACCGTCGTTATTTCTTTTTCAAATTTCGTTCGGATACAACCATATTGAACGGCTTGATGTGTATCACTTCCACCGACAACTGGAATTCCTAATTCTTCTCCAAGTTCTCTTGTTTTTTTCTTTGTCTCTTCTTCTTTTTGTGCAAGATCTTTTCCATTTAAATCAAGAAAATCAAGCCTTTTTAACTGTTCTTTTGGGAGTTCTGAAATATGCCCTCCTTCTCGAAATGGATGTGCTCCCCCTACAAGAACAGAATAAGAATCAAATAAGTCCATCAATTGTTCAAACGGAAGAAATTTTCCTCTTTCTTTATATGGCTCTAATTTTTTATTTAATTCTAAAATTTCTTCTGGCGTTCCAATCGATAAAATATGCCCACCTTCTAAAATATCCGTCTCCATTCCAGCAAAAATCCGAAGTCCTCCTTTTGTTATAAGCGTATCTCCTTCTCGTTTACATTGTTTGAGCAAATATTCATATAACGTATCAAATTGTAATGTATTAAAATGTTCTGTTAAACATATGGCGTCCAATCCTGAATTTTTTGCCTCATTGAATAACCAATCTGTATAAATTGTAGAAAATGGTAATTTTTTAGCTAACTTACCATGTGTATGAAAATCAATGTACATCTTTTTCCTCCTAATTTTTTAACACAATTCCGATTGTTTCACTTTTCATTTTTATTCTTTTTTGCTCACACAATATTAAATAGAAAAAATTATTGTATCAATCAATATAACAACTGCCATCCAAAGAAAGGAAACTGCTAAAAATAAGAAATCTTGATAAGTAACTTTTAAAGCAGATAGTTTCATTTTTTTTACTTCTTTATTTACTGCTGCATAACGGTATCCTTTTAACTCCAAAGCTTCCACCGTTGTTCTTGATCGTTTTGCTATATTTAACATCAATGGATAAAAAGAATGAATAATTACTTGAATTTGATAAATAAGATATTTTACCTTTCCAAATAGAGTTGTACTATCCGGTGCATTCCCACGAAGTCGATACGATAGTAATATATTTTGGAACTCGTCCATTAACATTGGTAACATACGATATGCATAAGAAATAGAAAATGCTAATCTTTCCGGACAACCATACCACATAAGCCCATCCGATAAACGGTCAGGATCGAGTCCTGAAAAAACAGTAACCGATGCTAAAGATACGGTTGCTACTTTTAATGTTAATATAAGAAGAGGTACAACAGTTTCTATATTGCCTCCAAATAATAACGAAACAATAAATAAATATCCTGTTTGTGAAAAAACTCCAAGTCCAAATAGAAATAACACTAAACCTGCAACTTTCGCCATAATCGTTGTAATAACTATGAGTAAGAAACAACCAAGTAAAAAAACAATATCGCTCACAAACCATGGAACTAGGGCAAAAAATACATACCATATCAATAACATTCTTGGATCTAATTTAGCAATAAAAGTATCGTCATTTCCATAAGCATTTTTTAATACTTGATTTCTAAAAAAATCTATCGATATTTTGTCTAAAATACTATCCGAAAGTTTTCTCATCACTTTTTCCATTGTCTATCTCCCTCCAAATCCTTGTATAAATTCATCAACCGTATAACAGAAGGCTTCTGGATATAATTGCTGCCCTAATGAAAAAATTTCTGGTGGACGAATTCCTACTTGTTCTACAACCTGTTTATTTCCAAAAATTTCATCTCTGCTTCCGTCTGCAACAACTTGCCCATTACATAAAACAATGATTCTATCTGCCCATTCACATACTAACTGCATATCATGGGTTGCAATCATAACCGTTTCTGTAATTTCTTTCATCTCATTTAATGTTTTCATAATCTCTTTTCTTGTTGCAATATCTAAATTTGCAGTTGGCTCATCTAATAATAAAATTTCAGGATTCAAAGCGATACCAATAGCTAAACTTGCCCTTCTCATCTGTCCTCCTGACAGAAGCCTTCCATCTCGATCCTTTAAATTAGTAAGATGAAATCGTTTTAATAAATCTCTTGTTCTACCCTTCCAATCTTTTTCATCTCTTACCTTCATTGCATAGGCAATATCTTGTTCAATCGAATCTTTAATAAACATATCTTCTGGATTTTGATAGACGAATGATACATATTTTGATAATTTCTCTGGTTTTGTATTTTTTATACTTCGACCTTTTAATAATACTTGACCTTTAGATGGCTTTAAAAGTCCTGTCATCACTTTCATCAATGTAGATTTTCCAGCTCCATTGGAACCAATTAATGCAATTTTTTCCCCTTTATGTATGTTTAAATTTAAGTTATGAAAGATTGTTTTATCTTCTCCTTTTACTCCACAATAAGAAACCGATACTTGTTCATAGGAGACCATTACTTCTTTTTGTTCGTAATGCTTTTTAACTTCCTGCTCTCTGTTCCATATATACGGAGAACTTTCTTTATCAACAGAGCGATAAGGGAAATCAAGAAATACTTTTTTACCATCTTCCACCGTAGATGGTAACTTGAAATTTTTTGGTATTTTCCCCTTTTTTTGCAATTCATACGCTGCAATCGTAACTTGAGGTGGATAAATATTACAACTTTGTAATTCCTCAACACGACATAATGCTTCTTTTGTTGGAAGTTTCCATTCCACATGACCATCTTTTAATAACAATACATGTTTACAATAGTCAGCAATATATTCTGTGTGATGCTCAATCACAATAATCGTCTTTCCATATACTTCATTTAACTCTCGTAATCTTTCATAAATCAGATCCGCATGTTTGGGATCAAGTTGTGCGATAGGTTCATCTAATATTAAAATATCAGGTTGAAGAGAAACAACTCCTGCAAGCGCTAATAAATGCGTTTGTCCTCCGGATAGCTGCCAAATATAATCCTTCTCTTTTCCAACAAGTCCACATTGCTCAAGTGCTTTTCTTCCTCGTTCTTTATAATCATTCATCCCATAATTTATACAGGCATAAGAGGCATCATCTAATACCGTTGGTCTTACAATTTGATTTTCAAAATCTTGATAAACATAACCAACAGCACGTGCAAGTGTTCCAATATCCGCTTCTTGCGTAGAAATACCTCCAACCATAACATTCCCTTCTATCTCTCCGGTAATGAAATGTGGAATTAATCCATTCATCACTTTACATAAGGTTGATTTTCCACATCCATTATTCCCAATAATCGCGATAAAATCTCCTCTTTCAATTGTTATATTTACTCCATCTAAAGTCGGATATTCTGCTCCCGGATATGAGTATACTAAGTCTTTTATTTCAATTATATTCATCTTGTTCTCCTACCGATCTACTACTTTTTTCTTTTATTTTGTTCCATTACATTCATGATTTCATTTATACATGGCTTTTTTACCGTATCTTATCCGGTCTCTTTTTTATGAATGAACTTCTTCTGATTTTTTCTTCATAACCATAATAATCATAATCGCTAAAATACCTGCAATTATCATCCCAACTGCAAATGCCATTTTACTTTCTGCCCAACCTGCTTCCCAGTCAATGAGTGAAAGTCCACTTTCCGCTAACATTTCAGTTAATATTGCAAAGGCAAAAGCGATTAGAGAAGAAACAATCACTTTTAAGTTAATTGCACCTAGTGCTGTCTTTTCTGTTCTTGGTTGCATACCTAATAACGGTTCAATTTTTCCATAAAGTTTTGGAACTAAAAATAAAGTAGGTAAAAGGCAAAATAAAATACCTGAAAATAATACATCATTAAAAAATGAAAATCCTTCCGTTACAAAAACACTTTCTGGAAGCCCCGGAACTGCTTCAAAGTCTTGGACTGCAATCTGAACTTTTAAAATATCAACAACCATCCCTAAAAATTGTTGGACAATCACACCACTAATTGCTGCAATTCCAACTAGCTTTTGATTTTTTGGATTTCTAACAAGACGTCCTGCAATATAAACGCCAATTGTAACAGTAATAAATTTTTCTAATTCCCCAAGTCCTCCAAACTGTCCTAGCATAATTTCACTAAAAACTAATTCTCCTGTTGCAGCTCCTAATGCTACGGATATTGGATCAAATAACATGGCGAGTACTAATGGAATAAATAAAAAATATTCCACGGAAAACTCTACAATTCCAATTTGAAATTTTGGAATAAGTTCTGTAAAGAGTGTTGCTAATCCATAAAGTGACATGGTAAGTATAAATACCATAAGTTTTTGTGATTGTGTAGCAATTTGCTTTCTTTCCATTTTTTTGATTCCTCCTAAGAAATATGTAGACAATTTATAAACTCATCTTATCCACTCTTCGTAAAATCTACCATTGTATCAAGGTAAAATATGTGTAAATTTTTATTTTCTTTGTTTATTGTCAAAAAATTTATTTCCTATCATAGAACAAAGTGTGAATTGTACACTCTTCGCGACTTTAAATCACTTCTAGCAATGTAACAAAGTATTTCCTATGAAATAAAAAACAGCCATTATATAAGAATTTTTTATCCTACTTCTTACATAATAGCTGTTTCTCCATATCTTATAATAATCTTGCAGTTAAAATTTCTAATATCGCTCCGCTTAAATCTTTATCTAAATTCATTGTATGGAGCTGTGAAATTGTAGATGCAACTGATTGTTCTTTTTTTATCATTGCATATAAACTGTCTTTTAAACGAAACGCAATCTCGGCTTGATTTAAAAAATTAAATACTCGTTCTATTACTTGATTATTCTGTACCTCGAACAGGACCTATTTTAAAACTTCTCTTATCACTTTCCCTATATTCCATTGCCGTCATAGCACAAATCCCTTGTTCACACTTACAAGTTTCATTGTCATCTTCATATAAGGTAAACTGCCCATCCTTCCCTGCAAATATTTTTATATGCAAGGAGTCTGGATTTTTTCCAACTTGTGTATCTGAAATTTCTTCTGTAAATGGAAGAATTCCTCCTGCCTTTGCCAACACCGGAATACTTTTTAGTGTTCGATACATATCCAATGTTCGATCGCCGTCATAGATCATTCCTGTATGCAAATCATACCATGTCCCTTCCGGCAACCAAACCGTAACTTTTGCAACATTTAATCCTTCTATCCTTTTTGTTGTAATCGGAGCTACCATCGTTTCACTGCCAAAGAAATATTGATTTTTCCCTTGATATGCCTCTTCTTTTTCTGGATATTCATAATACATTGGCATAATAAGCGGTATTCCCTCTTGATAGTTTCTATAATTCATTGTATACAAATATGGTAACATTTTATGACGTTGTCTCAGTGCCTCTCCCATCACAACTTCTGTTTCCTTTTTAAATCTCCAAGGCTCTTTTCCATTAAATTCACTGCAAGAACTATGTAAACGCACAATTGGTGAGTAGATTCCAAACTATGTCCACCTTGCCATCATTTCATCATCTTTATAGCCCATCATATGTCCACCAATATCATGGCTCCACCAACCATATCCAATATTCGAAGCTGTTGCTGTAAAATATGGTTGAAATTGTAAGGAATCCCATGTTGTAATCGTATCCCCTGAAAATCCACACCTTCTTCCTCTCTTGGATGATGTAAATATTGAAAGTATGCTTCTATAAACATTGGATCTGCTAAATCACATACAATTGGATCTTCTTGTTCATAAGCAACACCCAGCTCCTTTGCCATCTCTTCATACATGTCTTCATGACCTCGCACACCATCCGCTGGATGCACATTTAAAGTTACCTTCATTCCTCTCTCAGAACATTTCACAAAAAGCATCATTAGCCGCGAAACTATTGTTAGAAAAAATTCAAACTGGAACTTTAACAACATCTTCAAAACAAAAAACCGATGTCATTATTGTGGAAAGAGACTCTGTTATTGCTCTACCTAATAAAAAACATTAACAAGAAAAACATTGCATGAACTTATCATATTCATAGGAAATATTCAAATAGTACTATACTATTCCCACTTATCTTATAGCTTTCATACAAATGAAAAGGAGCTATCTCTTCTCTTAAGATAGCTCCTTTTTTATAAAAAAGATTATTTCTTTTCTTTCACTTCTTCTTGCACTTTGGCAATAAACTCTTCTAATGTCATTGTCACATTTTCACCAGAATCACGGTAACGAACAGCCACTGTTCCTTGTTCTTCTTCTTTTGCACCTACAATTACCATATAAGGAACTTTTTCAAGCTGAGCTTCTCTAATCTTGTAACCAATTTTTTCTGATCTCATATCTTTTTCGGCACGGATTCCGGCCGCTTCTAATTCCTTATAGATCTTATCAGCGTATTCCGCGTTCTTATCAGAAATTGGAAGAACTTTTGCTTGTACCGGAGCTAACCATACAGGGAATTTACCTGCAAAGTGCTCAATTAAAATACCAATGAAACGTTCAATAGAACCAAAAGCAACACGGTGAATCATAATCGGACGATGTTTTTCTCCATCTGCACCAATATATTCTGCATTAAAACGAAGTGGTAATTGGAAATCTAACTGAATGGTTCCACACTGCCATGTTCTTCCAATGGAATCTTCTAGGTGGAAATCGATCTTTGGTCCATAGAACGCTCCATCTCCTTCGTTTATAACATAAGGAAGTCCGAGTTCATCAAGAGCCTTTCTTAACCCTTCTGTTGCTAATTCCCAATCTTCATCGCTTCCCATGCTATCTTCTGGTCTTGTGGAAAGCTCTACATGATACTTAAATCCAAATAAACTGTATACTTCATCAATAAGACGAGCAACCCCTTTGATTTCGTCTGTAATCTGATCTGGTGTCATAAAGATATGTGCATCATCTTGTGTAAAGCAACGAACACGGAACAAACCATGTAATGCACCAGATTTTTCATGACGATGAACTAATCCTAATTCACCAACACGCATTGGAAGATCTCGGTAAGAATGAGGTTCCATTTTGTATACTAACATTCCACCTGGACAGTTCATTGGTTTTACAGCAAAATCCGTATCATCAATTACTGTTGTGTACATATTTTCTTTGTAATGATCCCAGTGACCTGATGTTTCCCATAATTGACGATTTAACATAACTGGTGTAGAAACTTCTACATATCCTTCTCTTCTATGAAGCTCTCTCCAGTAATCAATTAATGTATTTTTTAAGATCATTCCCTTTGGTAAGAAAAATGGGAATCCAGGACCTTCATCTAAAAGAGTAAATAATCCTAACTCTTTTCCTAACTTTCTATGATCGCGTTTTTTTGCTTCCTCCATCATTGTCAAATAAGCGTCTAATTCTGATGCTTTTGGAAAAGCAGTACCATAAATTCTTGTAAGCATTTTATTTTTTTCACTTCCGCGCCAATAAGCACCTGCAATAGAAGTTAATTTAAATGCTTTTACATATTTTGTGGACATTAAATGAGGTCCTGCACATAAGTCTACATATTCTCCTTGTTTGTAGAAACTAATGGCTTCCCCTTCTGGTAATTCTTCAATTAATTCCACTTTATATGGCTCTTCTTTTTCTTTCATAAGCGCAATGGCTTCTTCTCTTGGAAGTTCAAAACGCTCCAAAGGAAAATTTTCTTTTACAATTTTTTTCATTTCTGCTTCGATTTTTTCCAAATCATCTGGTGTGAAAGGCGTTTCTCGATCGAAGTCATAATAAAAACCATCGGCAATGGAAGGTCCAATTGCTAATTTTGTTTCTGGATAGAGACGTTTAATTGCCTGTGCCATAATATGAGATGCTGTATGGCGAAACGCATGTCTTCCTTCCTCTGAGTTAAAGTCAAAAATTTCCAATTCACAGTCTTCCAAAACAACGGTACGAAGATCTACTTCCTCTCCATTTATTTTTGCTACACAAGCATTGGAAGCGATACTCCCACCTAGTGATTTTGCAATTTCAATAATGGACATTGGCTGTTCAAACTCACGAACAGAACCATTTTTAAATGATACTTTCATTTTGTACTTCCTCCTATTATATTATCTAAAGAACAAAGTGTTCATTGCACACTCTTTGGGACTTTAGGTTATAGGATATTCCCTTTGCAAGAAATTTCCTATAACAACATAAAAAAACGCACCCTAAGACAAACAGAATCATTTGTCCAAGGGTGCGTCATCTCTTCTACTTTTTATCTAATCTATAGCCGAAATGTTATTCTTCACTTCGCACGGTTCCACCTTGATTTTTCACTCAAGCTCCAACAAGCCTTATCCTTTAACGCAGGAATACGATAATAGTTCAATCCTATTACAGCTCCAGAATGGTCTTCACTATTTTCTCTCAGAAAAGAACTTCCAGCTTATGTCCTCTCTCTCTGGCTGATGTTCAATAGCTACTCTTTCTTTCATTGCTTTTGTATATTCAACTGTAAATTACTATATACCTGTTCTTTTTATTTGTCAACTATTTCTTTCTAGTTAAAATAAAAAATATTTTCTACTAATTGTAATCAATTTCTCTATCTTCTCTTCCTTATCTTTTTAGAATATGTTAAAATATTTTATAATAAACCAAACAGTTTTTTCGTTACTCTTACAAAACTTTTGATAAGGAGGATTTTTTCTATGAACCTTTTTGACAGCAATTCACTCATTATGAAACTCTTTAATTTGTTAGCTGATATTTTATTGCTTCATATTCTTTGGCTCGTCTATAGTCTTCCCATCATTACCATTGGTGCTTCTACAACGGCTCTTTACTATGCAATGATGAAACGGATCCGAACTGATGAAGGCAATATCATTCCCAATTTTCATCGTTCTTTCAAATCCAATTTTAGACAGGCGACTATTATCTGGATTATTTTAGCAACCTTTTTCATTGTTTTCTTCTTGGACATTCGCTTTTGCCTTGCGCTAAATAATGATTTCAGCAAAATAATGCTATTTGGTTGCTCCTTATTCTTTCTTCCATTTTTACTCATTTGCTTTTATATTTTTCCTGTACAAGCAAAGTTTGAAAATCGGATTTTTGATAACTTTAAAAATGCCTTTTTCATGGCTTTTGTTCACTTTCCATATACATTGCTTTTAATCTTTTTAACAGCAACCGTTATTCTATTTGCATTTCGTTATCGTTTGCTTATGGGATTTTTTATAATCTGTGGTATGGGATTTTATAGCTATATCACTTCTGGTGTCTATATCCAAGTATTTCGAAAGTATATTCCAAACGAAGCCGAAGAAGACTTAGAAAAAAGTGGACGAACCTTTTATTTCAATCAATAAAGAACGAACCCACTAGGGCTTTACTTCATTCCGTACACTTCCTTTGTATCAACAAAAAAAGAGAGAACTACCATAACAAAGATAATACATATAAA
>UQVN01000112.1 GCA_900544525.1 uncultured Eubacteriales bacterium | reverse complement strand
CATGATGGAAAGAGGGGATTATATGAATCATAAGAATAAAATTAATAATTTTTTTTATGGGGCAAATAATAAGCTGACAAAAATTCAATTTCTTTCAGGAAATGCTATTAAGATAATTGCCATTTGTCTTATGTTTTTTGATCATTTTAATAAGACAATTTTATTATGGTATTCAAACAATGTTCTATCCAATATGGAAGAAATGGGAAAAATATCGATAGAAGCTGTTGTAAAGTTTAATGAATTTATTCGTTTTCAGTTATATCCGATTGGAAGTATTGCGTTTCCACTTTTCTGTTTTTTGATTTCAGAAGGATTTTTTTATACGAAGAATCGAAAGAGATATTTTGTACTTATGGGAACTTTTGCACTCCTATCAGAGATACCATTGGATTTAGCATTTTTTCGTTCTGACGCTATTGTAGAAAATACGTTTCCTTTTTATTGGGGATATCAAAATGTCTTTTTTACTCTATTATTAGGGTTGATAGCTTTATGGTGTATTGAAAAATTCAAACCCATTGCCCAACAAAAGAATAAAAAAATAAAAGCAAGATTTCTACAAATTACTTGTGTAGTTGGACTAGCAGTTACAGCTTCTCTTATCCATTCCGATTATGAAGCCTATGGAGTATTTCTAATCGTCGCTTTTTATCTTTGTCGTAAAAATCGCTTATATCAAATGTTGGCATTTTTATTGGTTTATATGGTATCTACCAATGCTCAACCAGCTTTTCCAGAGTTTACTGCCATTCTTATTCTTTTATTATATAATGGACAGCGTGGCAAATTACGATTAAAATATTTTTTCTATATTTTTTATCCTGCCCATTTAATGCTACTTTATGTAACCACTTTATTATTGCCGAGATTTTTTTAAAACGAGAAATCTGTTTTACAAAAAAGTATAGAAGAAAACGTTTGCATGGTCCTTATTTGACAAAGGAAAGAAATTATTGATATAATAGTCACAATACGAATACAAGAGTATTCACAATTTAGAAGGTTTGACTAAAAATAATAATGATCCAATAGGATAGTAGAGAGACGGAGAGGGAACATGAGAATCGTTGTTATCGATGGACAAGGTGGAGGCATTGGAAAAAGCCTTGTAGAACAATTGAAAAAGAAACTTCCAAAGGAAGAAATCCTTGCCATCGGTGTTCATTCCATTGCCACCTCCAATATGCTAAAGGCAGGGGCTGATCTAGGAGTTACAGGAGAAAATGCCATTGTTTATAATTGTAAAAATGCTAAGATTATTACAGGTCCCATTGGAATCATTGTAGCCAATGGATTGATGGGTGAGATTACAAAAGAAATGGCAGAAGCTATTACAGCTAGTGAAGCGGAGAAAATACTCATTCCTGTGGCAAGATGTTCCGTAAAAGTAGTAGGTGTTCAAGAAATGTCCGTTGGAAAGTATGTAGAACAAGCAGTAGAAATGATAAAACAGCGGTTAGAACAAAAAGAAATGAGCTAAAAGATTAGCTTATCTTTTGCAAGAGCAAAGGGAAGAATCGCTTCATAAAAATGAAAACTTAAAGTTCAAATCAAATTGAAAATTAAAATTTAGATGAAAAATAGAAAATAGAAATAATAGAGATCATGAAGATTCTAAACATGGAATTTTTATGATCTTTTTTTCTTTCATAGGAAAGACCTATTGCAAAAAAATATGACTAGAAAAAGGAGACAAAAGTATGAACCAATGGAAGCGGTATGGAGTGAAGGTATTTCGAAATGGAGTGAAAATGATTGGATTCCTATTCCTTCTTTCCTTTCTTGTATTTTTTATGGCGAGAATGGCTCCAGGAGATCCGCTTAGGGCTTATTATGGAGATCGCATCGATCGGATGACAATAGAGGAAAGACAAAGAGCCATAGAGAAATTAGGGATCAATGAGCCTTTTATAAAACAATATAGCTTATGGATAAAGGGTCTTATCAAAGGAGAGGTAGGAATTTCTTATCAATATAAACAGCCAGTTATGAAGGTAATAAAGGGGGTAATTGGAAATACAATTTTGCTAGGAGGCAGTGCTTATGTACTTACTTTTTTATTGGCATTTCTTTTGGCAATTTTTTGTGTCTATTATGAGCAATCGTTATTGGATCGCTTTTTATGTAAAGTGGGTACCATTTTTACTTGTATTCCCTCGTTTTGGTTAGCACTCCTTTTTATTTTAATTTTTTCTGTGAATCTAAAGTGGTTTCCTTCTAGTGGAGCTTATACAGCAGGGGGTGAAAGAACGATAAAGGATATGTTGCTTCATTTAGTATTACCTCTTTGCGTTTTAATATTAGAGCATCTTTGGTATTATGCCTATTTGCTCAGAAATCGATTGATTGAGGAAACAAGAAAAAGTTATGTGACGTTTGCGTTAGGAAAAGGGATTCCAAGATGGAGAGTATTGGTTTTCCATTGTGTAAGAGGAGCAATGCCTTCTTATCTTAGCTTAATGGCATTATCCGTTCCTCATATTTTAGGCGGAACTTATATTGTTGAGAAAGTATTTTCTTATCCAGGGCTTGGAACTCTTTGCTTTGAGAGTGCAAAATATCATGATTACAATTTACTCATGATGCTAACGATAATAACCGCATTTTTTGTATTAGTATCCGGTATGATAGCAAAGGTTTTATCGGAATGTATCGATCACAGGATGAGAAGGGAGTGAGAGGATGAAAGAAGACAAGAAGTTTCCAATCATTTCTGCCATTGTATTATGTATCATTTGCGTTAGTTGTGTCTGCTCAGAATGGATTATGAACCATGATCCTCTCTATTTGAATTTAGACCACATTGGAGAACCGCCTAGCGGTGAATTTTTGTTTGGAACGGATACGATGGGACGAGATGTATTTTCCATGATATGGTATGGGGGAAGAGTTTCTTTGCTCATAGGGTTTCTTTCCGCCTTCCTTTCCTTTGTAATCGCCATTTTGTATGGAGGGATCAGTGGATTTTCTAGCAAGTGGCTCGATCATTTTCTAATGAAAGTATTGGATCTTGTATTAAGTATTCCCTCTATTTTGCTTGTTCTATTTTTACAAGCGGTGATGAGCAATCATTCGATTCTGTCTATTACGATAACCATCAGTCTTACTAGCTGGTTTCCTATGGCCAAGATGATTCGTACCGAAGTTCGCCAGCTTAGAAAGGAAAATTATGTTTTAATTGCGAAACAGACAGGAGCAAGTTTCTTTTATTTATTGCGTGTCCATTTTCTTCCCAATGTGTTACCATCCATTCTTTTTATGATGATAACGAATATTGGATCTGCCATCGCCTCAGAAGCCACATTGAGTTTTTTAGGAATTGGACTTCCCATTGAACAAGTATCATGGGGAACGATGCTTTCCCGTGGGGATCAAGCATTATTGGCAAATGAATGGTGGCTCATTGTAATTCCAGGGTTCTTTTTAATTGTTGTCATTTTATGTATTACGGCGATTGGAAATTATTTTAGAGAGGAGACGATTACGAAATGTAGTAATTTATCTTATGAACGTAACAGGAAGATAAGAAAGAAGTTTTAAAGATAGAAGTAGTAGGAGGAATGAAATGATAAGAAAAAAGAAAATAAAAAAGAGATGGATAAGTGCACTTGCTATTTTATTAGCGATGGTGATGACAGGTTGTGGCAGTGCTCGTTCAGAAGGTAAAAAAAACGATGAGAAAGGAGAAGAAGGGAGACTGAATACGCTCGTATATGGCAGTACCGATTACACAAGTATTAATCCAGCGCTATATGAGCATGGAGAGATTAATTCTTTGATTTTCTCAGGCCTTACCGCTCATAATGAAAGCAATGAAGTCGTTGCTGACTTAGCAAAAAGTTGGGATTTTAATGAGGAAACAAATGAGTATACCTTTCATTTACGAGAGGATGTGTTATGGCAAGACGGAGAGCCTTTTACGGCAGAAGATGTAAAGTTTACATTAGAAACGATTATGAATCCTGAGAATGCATCAGAAATTGCATCCAATTATGAGGATATAGAAGAGATTCAAATCCCAGATGAAAATACCATTGTGCTAAAGTTAAGTGACAAAAACGTAGCGATGCTTGATTATATGACAGTGGGCATTTTGCCAAAACACCTGTTAGAGGGAAAAGATATTACCACAGATGAATTTAACCAAAATCCCATTGGAACAGGGCCATATCGTTTAACAAAATGGGAAGTAGGGCAATACATAGAGTTAGAAAAAAGTGAAAACTATTATGGGCAAGAGCCAAAGATTAAAACGGTGATATTTAAAATTGTGCCTGATGAGAAAGTGAGAGCAATGCAGCTTCAATCAGGAGAGTTAGATCTTGCACAAATTTCTCCAAAGGATGCAAAGACACTAAATGGAAAAGATGGATATACCATTTATGATATGAAAACAGCTGATTATCGCGGGATTCTTTATAATTTTAAACATCCATTTTTTCAAAAACACCGTGAAGTAGTCAATGCTTTAAGTTATGCCATTAATCGACAAGCCATTATTGATACTGTGCTATTAGGAGAAGGAACCATTGCTTATTCTCCTTTGCAAATGGGTCCTTATAACAATGATAAAATCAATAAGTATTCCTATGATCCAAAAAAGACGCAAGAGATGTTAGAACAGGCTGGTTGGATAAAAAAAGATGGCGTGTATGAAAAGGATGGAGATCGGCTGGCTTTTACGATTACTTGTGGAGAAGGCGATCAAGTTCGAATCGATATGGCAACTATCTGTGCGCAGCAACTGCGAGAAATCGGTGCCGATGTCAATGTGGCAGTCGAGGCAAATGTGGATTGGGAAGGACAAGAAGCCTATTTAATTGGTTGGGGAAGCCCCTTTGATCCTGATGATCACACGTATAAAGTGTTTGGAACCAACAAGGGAGCAAATTATAGCGGTTATTCGAATGAAATGGTTGATCAATGGCTGTTAAAGGCCAGAAGAACGGATAATGAGGTGGAGAGAAAGAAATATTATAATAAATTCCAAGAAGAGTTAACAAAAGACTTACCTTATACATTTCTTGCCTATGTAGATGCCATTTATGTAAGCAGTCGCCCGATTACAGGAATTACAAAAGATACAGTTCTTGGACATCACGGTGTGGGCATTTTCTGGAATATTGAAGATTGGGAAATAAAGTAAGAAAGAGATAGGAATAAAAAATAATAAGAAAGATGGCAATAAAAAGATAGGAGAATTTTCAGGAAAGAAAACGGTACAGTAGGAGCATGGAACAAAAAGAACGATTATTAGAAGTTGAGAATTTATCCATCGTTTTTCGAAGTAAGATAGGAAAACAAATAGTTGAAAAAAAGGCTCTCGATGGGTTATCTCTTTCTCTCCTACAGGGGAAGACATTAGCCCTTGTAGGAGAGTCTGGATGTGGAAAATCTATTTTTTGTAAAAGTATTATGAATCTTTTGCCAACGACTGCTCATAGGGTAAGTGGTTCTATTCGGTACAAAGGAATGGATTTTATGTCAGTAAATGAAAAACAGATAGGAAAGATTCGAGGAAGAGAGATTGCAATGATTGCACAAGATCCTGTTTCTTGTTTTCATCCTATGATTTCTGTGGGAAAGCAGATAGTAGAAGGAGCGAGAAGGCATTTATCCTTATCAAAAAAAGAGGCAAAAGCGTATGGAATTGCATTACTTGAACAGGTAGGAATTGAAAAAGAACGGTTTGATAGCTATCCCGATGAGTTTTCTGGAGGGATGTTACAAAGATGTGCCATAGCCACGGCAATCTCTTGTAATCCACAACTTTTAATTGCAGATGAGCCGACAACAGCATTAGATGTAGTAACACAACTTCAGATATTAGATCTGTTAAAAAAATTACAAAAGGAAAGAGGAATGACGTTCCTTTTTATTACCCATGATTTAGCAGTAGCAAGAAAGATGGCCGATCACATTGGAGTTATGAGCCATGGTCGATTAGTGGAATTTGGAGAAGTAAAAGAGATTTTTGAACGGCCAAAGGAAAAAGAAACAAAAGAGCTAATAAAAGCCGTTCCAACCAGTTGGGGATGGAAGGAGTGAAAATGGAAAACAGACAGTGCCAAGAAGATAAGAAAGAGGAGAGAGAAAAACAGATCTTATTACAAGTTCGTAACGTAACAAAACAGTATGTACAAAAAGGAGGAAATCGTACTGGGATAGAAGAAATTTCGTTCACGATACAAAGAGGAGAGTTTTATGGAGTTGTTGGGGAGTCAGGAGCAGGGAAGTCCACATTAGGAAAAATAATAGCAGGAATAGAGCAAAAAAACAGTGGTACCATTCAGTTTTTTGGCAAGGAAATACAAATGGTATTTCAGAATCCATTTTCAGCGGTTAATCCGAAAATGAAAATAGAGAAAGTGATTATGGAACCATGGAACATTAGAAAAATTGGCTCTTTCAAGGAAAGAAAGAAAAAAGTAGAAGAAATGCTTTCCATGGTTGGATTAGAAGCGTCTTTAAAGAATCGTTATCCATTCGAAGTGTCAGGGGGACAGTTACAAAGAGTTTTACTTGCTAGAAGTCTTATGTTAGATCCAGATTTATTGATTGCCGATGAAATTACAGCATCCTTAGATTCCACTGTACAAAAACAGATGATGGAACTATTATTAGAATTAAGACAAAAGAGGTCATTTGCCTGTATGATTATTTCTCATGATTTACCTCTTGTTTATCAAATGTGCGAAAGAGCCATGGTGATACAGAAAGGAAGATGTGTAGAAGAGGGAAATGTAATGGATTTATGGCATGCTCCAAAGGCAGAGGAAACAAAAAGATTTCTAAATTGTGTGGAGCAAATTTCTCATAATAACTAAGGGTAAGAACATAGAAATACAAGCAGAGTACAAATAACAATCGGATATGGATAACATCTATAAGAACAGTAGGAATAATAAAAATAGTAAAAATAAATAAGAGCAAGAATAAATGATAGTAAGAAGAAGGAAAGTAATATCAGTCATAAGAAGGAGAAACTATGGATTTACAAACATATTTAAAACAACATAACAAATTAGCAATTGCATTTTCAGGAGGAGTGGATTCTGTTTATTTATTATATTCTGCCGTAGAAGCAGGATGTGATGTTCATGCATATTTTATTAAGTCACCGTTTCAACCTGAGTTTGAACTAGAAGATGCAAAAAAAATGATTGCACAGTTAAAAGTACCGTTTACAGTAAAAAAGGTATCGGTGTTGGAGAATAGAACAGTAGCTAGTAACCCAGAAAATCGTTGTTATTATTGTAAGCAAGCAGTATTTTCTACGATTCAACAATTAGCATTGGAGGATGGATATGAAGAAATTGCAGATGGAACAAATGCATCGGATGATTATGATGATAGACCTGGGATGAAGGCATTGGAAGAGATGGGTATCCTCTCTCCATTAAGGGAATGTGGTTTGACAAAGACAGAAATAAGAAAACGATCAAAAGAAGCGGGATTGTTTACATGGGATAAGCCAGCCTATGCGTGTCTTGCTACAAGAATTCCAACCAATAAAACAATTACAGAAGAAATATTACAAAAAGTAGAATACGCGGAAAAAGGTTTATTTGATATGGGATTTTCTGACTTTCGTGTGCGTGTGATGAAAGAGGACAATGGGGCAAAGCTTCAAGTGACAAAGCGAGATTTTGAAAGATTGATGGAAAAGCGAGAAGAGGTATTAAAGCACTTGAAGAATTATTTTGACGTAGTGACATTGGATTTAGAACTTCGATAACAATAGTAGAAATAATAGAGAGAGGAACAATTTCATGGATCAGGAGAAAATTTTAGAACTATTACAGAAGGTAAAAGATGGACAAGTATCGCCAGAGCAAGCAGTACTAGAACTGAAAATGAAACCATTCGAAGACCTTGGCTATGCAAAAATTGATCATCATCGTGGAGTAAGACAAGGGATTCCAGAGGTGATTTTTGGAAGTGGAAAAACTCCGGAGCAGATTATAGGAATTGCAAGTGCTATGAAGGAAAAGGGAAATTCTAATATTTTAATTACAAGGCTATCAAAAGAAAAGGCAAATTACATAAAAGAAAAGTTAGAACTTTCTTATGATGAACTATCAGGTATTGGAGTGGTAGGAAAAAAAAGTGAAATAACCGCAGAAACTACTATTGTCGTGGCAACAGGAGGAACGAGTGATATGCCGATTGCAGAAGAGGCAGCACTGACTGCGGAGGTGTTAGGTAATAAAGTCGTACGCCTTTATGATGTGGGAGTAGCAGGACTTCATCGATTGCTCTCTCAATTAGATGTGTTAATGAGTGCCAAAGTGATTATAGCTGTTGCAGGAATGGAAGGAGCTTTAGCAAGTGTCATCGGAGGGCTAGTGGACTGTCCTGTTATTGCTGTTCCAACGAGTATTGGATATGGAAGTAATTTAGGCGGGTTATCTGCATTATTATCCATGTTAAATTCTTGTGCTAGTGGAGTGAGTGTTGTCAATATTGATAATGGATTTGGAGCAGGATATTTGGCAAGTATGATTAATCATTTATAGAATGGTGAAAACGTTTCAAATGATACATAGAAATAAATCATGAAAACCTATGATAAGTATAACGGATATAGGCATAAAAGTATGGAAGCAAAGATAGAAAGGAAAGATGACTATGAGAACACTTTATATCGAATGTAATATGGGGGCTGCAGGAGATATGTTAATGTCAGCTCTTTATGAATTATTAGAAGAAGAGCAGAAAAAACTATTTTTAGAAAAGATGAATCATCTTGGGATCGATGGGCTATCCGTTGAGCCAAAACGAGTACAAAAATGCGGAATCTATGGAACTCATATGTCCGTGTTAATTGATGGGCAGGAAGAACATGAACATAGCCATGAAGAATTAGCACATCATCATGAACATAGTCATAGCCATGAAGAGTTAAATCATCATCATGGACATCAACATAGTCACGTAGGGCATCAGCATTATACTTATCAGATGATTGTGGATAAAGTAGATCAGTTTGATTTACAACAAAGGGTAAAAGATAAAATTAAAGAAATCTATGGATTGATTGCACAGGCGGAATCAGAGGCTCATGAAGCTCCAATCGAACAGATTCATTTTCATGAAGTGGGATCGTTAGATGCCATTGCAGATGTAACAGGATGTAGCCTTTTAATGGAACTATTACAAATAGAAAAAGTGATCGTATCACCAATCCACGTTGGGAATGGAACCGTTCGTTGTGCCCATGGGGTATTGCCAGTTCCAGCTCCAGCAACAGCCCATATTTTGAAACAAGTTCCATTTTATACGGGTACTATTATGACAGAATTATGTACACCTACAGGTGCAGCGGTATTAAAGGCTTATGCCCATGAGTTTGGCTCTATGCCAATTATGAAAGTGCAAAAAATTGGATATGGAATGGGGCAAAAAGAGTTTGAAGTAGCCAACTGTGTTCGAGTATTTTTAGGAGAAATAGAACAAAAAAAGAAACAGAGCGAATCTTTAAAAGGGAAAGAGCGTATCGTAGAAATTTGTTGCAACCTAGATGATATGACTCCAGAGGCGATAGGATATGTGGTGGAGATGCTTTTAGAAGAAGGGGCTCTTGATGTATTTACAACGCCTATTATGATGAAGAAGAACCGTCCTGCGACGATGCTAACTTGTCTATGTTCAACAGAAGTAAGTGACCATATGATTCAAAGAATGCTAGAGGAAACAACTACAATAGGAGTACGTTATGTAAACTATGATAGAAAGACATTAGAATCCACTTTTGAGAATATAGAGACAGAATGGGGAAATATTCGTGTCAAAGTAAGTAAGGGGCATGGAATAAAGAAAGAAAAACTAGAGTATGAGGATGTAAGACGGATTGCAAAAGAGCAAGGAATCTCTTTTCAGAAGGTTTTGGAGTCTGTTTCAAAGAAAACAAAGGGATAACAAAAAATAGAAAATAAATAATCTCTATTCTATATAGAAATAGATGATAGAAAATAAGAGATAGGAGAGTAAGAAGAGCGATTGTAAAATAAGTTGCTCTTCTTACATTTCTATTTGGATGAAAGTTTGGATTTTACGATAGCTCTTGTT
>UQVN01000111.1 GCA_900544525.1 uncultured Eubacteriales bacterium | reverse complement strand
GTTCTCGTTCATGCTAGAATGTACATGCCATCAAACTAGGAATTTTCATCCAACCGTTGATAGCTTTTTTTTCATTTTTGTTTTATAATATTTTTTATTTTATTTGCAATAAATCAACTGCGTTACGCATTAATATAACAGAAAGGGAGAACAGCTACATGTTATTGCTTTCTAATGTGTCAAAGGACAAGACACAATTACCTATCAAACAAAATAACGGGAAACGTCTTGCAAAACTTGACGAAGAATTGATTATTCGAATTGCACATGATGATTTATCAGCATTTGAAGAACTCTATCGTCTCACTGACCAGACTGTGTATGCCTTCATTCTCTCCATTTTGAAGAACCCACATGACGCTCAGGATATTATGCAAGACACTTATGTGAAGATTCGTGCCTCTGCTCATCTTTATCAAAAGCAAGGCAAGCCTTTGGCATGGATTTTTACAATAGCAAGAAATCTCTGCCTTATGAAATTAAGAACAGCCACGAGAACATCGGATACTTCTCTTGAAGATCTTGAGGATTCTAATTATTTAGCCACCTCTGATCACAAAACATCAGAAGATCGGATTGTTTTACAAGCTGCTCTTAATATCTTGGCAGAAGAAGAACGACAAATTGTTATTTTACATGCAGTTTCTGGTTTAAAACACCATGAAATTGCAAAGAGTCTTGGAATGCCACTTTCTACAGTGCTTTCTAAGTATAATCGCTCTTTAAAAAAACTCAAAAAGTATTTAATAGAAAAGGAGTCGATTTAATGAACAACCGTCAGATTGAAGAGTCCATTAAGCAAAGCATTGCTCTTGACACTCCTGATCTATTCGACAAAATTGTTTCCGCCCCTGTGCAGAAACTTCCCGAAGAAGATTATATTGTAAAGGAACGTCCAAAACGCAATGTTTCTAAATTACAGTTACTTTATACGGCTTGCACAAGCCTGGCTATTGTATTTTTAATTTGTTTTGGACTCATACACAATTACTACTCTGTTGACAGCATCGTAGCCATTGATGTAAATCCAAGTGTTGAAATAGCTCTCAATAAATCTTATAAAGTATTAAGTGTAAGAGCGAACAACGAGGATGCTGCATCGCTAATTAAAGATAAAATCTTTAAAAACAGAAATTGTGATGATGTCATATTCGAACTTACAATGTCTCTTTCTTCTAGTGGATATATTAACAAAAATAAAAACTCTATTTTAGTTTCTGTTTCCAATTCCAATGAAGTAAAGGCGGATGAAGTAAAGACTCGAGTTGTCACCGATATTAAAACTACTTTAAACGAGCAAAAAATTGAACCTGTTATTTATAAACAGAGTATTTCTAATTCTAAAACAAAAGAATTAGAACGCTTAGCGAAACAATATCATACTTCTTTTGGTAAAATGCAGTTAATTAACTCTTTAATTAAGAAAGATGAAACTCTTACAATTGAAGAATTAGTTGCTTTACCAATTCAAGAAATCAAAACTTATGTGGAAAAACGCCAGATAAAAATGGCAGATGTCATTGAGTGCGAAGATGAAACAACTACCGTTGCTTCCAACCAAACAGAAGATAAAAAATCAAAACCTTTAAAATCTACAAAATCGTCTACAAATGAAAATAGTCTTGTAGATACAACAGAAGAAAGTGGTACACAAACTACAATAACTTCTACCTCTATCACAACCTCTACAGACACATCGTCTGCTACTGAGAACACACCATCTTCCTTGATAGAGGGATCTACTGCTACCTCCAAGTACTGTCCATATTGTTGGGAATCCTGTACTTGTGAAAATTGTAAAGCGGATTTAGGATGTAAAAAGGACTGCCCAAACTGCTCAGCAGACTGTCCAAATTACAAACCGAATAACACAACAGAAACAACGACTGGTGAATCTTCCAATAAGCCAAACAAAGATTCCAACAAGGATTCTAATAAAAATTCTAATCAGGAAACTACAGAACCTGATGATATTGGCACTTCTGGCAATACGGAAACTCCAGAAGATGTAGTTATTCCACCAGCTTCCTCTACGGATGAAGAAGAGGATATGACAACTTCTGGCACTACAGATGAGGAAGAGGATATGACAACTTCTGGCACTATGGATGAACCAGACGAAAATACAACTTCTTCTGGTACTACGGATAAACCATTAGAGGATGATGCTACTAATAAGCCAGAGGAAAGTAATCCTTCTTCTAGTACTACTACGAATCCAGAAGAAGATACGACTTCTACCGAAAGTGAATTGGGAATAGAAGCCTCCACAGTTAAAGCAATACGGAAATAACCCAAGACACATTAGAATTTCCAACAATAGAATAGAGATTTCTTATATTTTTTATAAGGGAACAAAGCACGACTTGCTTTTGTTCCCTTATTTTTTACCAAAAGACAACGAGTCATCCGGAAGCATTTATGCTCACATATGGCCACTGCCTGCGAACATGAGAAGCACGCTTTGCCAGCTTCTCATCGTTAAACATTCTTTTTTATCCATTCAAAGGCAGATGGAATTGCATAGTCTCGTTCCATTTCCTCTTTTGATATCCACACAAAATCTCGTTTCTTCTGCTCTGCAAAAGTAGAGGATTTTGCCCTTTCTTCTATCAAGATTTTAATTCCTTTCATCTGCCATTCCACATGAGAAAAAATATGCTTTCCACGATATTCTTCTTTCATTTGATATTTTGTAATTCCCTGTTTTTGTAACCATGCTTCCATTTCCTGTTGTCCTAAATATCCCTCTTCATTTGGAAACTCCCATAATCCAGAAAGTAATCCTTTCTCTCCCCTTTTTTGAATTGCCACTTTCCCTTCATATTCTAATAAAAATACCGTTTTCTTTTCTTTCCTTCTCTCTTTTTTTGGAGTTTTTACTGGAAGTTCTGTTATCTTATCTTTTTTATAAGCAAGACATCTTGTATCCCACGGACATTCTTCACAATGAGGTTTCCCATTTGGAATGCAAACGGTAGCACCAAGCTCCATAAGTGCTTGATTAATATCTCCGCTTTTTCCTTTGATTAATGCGTCTTTTAACTTTTCTGTTAATTCCTTTTTTGTCTTCTGCTTCAGGATATCTTCATACCATTCCATCACTCTTGTTATGACTCGTAAAACATTCCCATCTACCGCTGGTACGTCTAATCCATAGGCAATCGACCCAATGGCACCTGCCGTATATTCTCCAATCCCTGGAAGTGCTAATAACTGTTCATAATCGGCTGGCATAACTCCGTCATACTCTTCCATAACAATATTTGCTGCTTTTTTAAGATTTCTTGCCCGATTATAGTATCCTAGTCCTTCCCACAATTTCATCAGCACTTCATCTTCTACATTTGCAAGATCTTCAATGGTTGGTAATGCTTCCATAAAACGATCATAATATGGCTTTACCGCCTCCACCCTTGTCTGTTGTAACATAATTTCTGAAATCCATACACGATATGGTGTTGGTTCTTCTCTCCATGGAAGAATTCTAGCATTGTGATAGTACCAGTTAAGAAGGGCATCAAATAGCTCTTGATCCAATTGTTTCAGTGGAATATAAATTTCTTTTTTCATAACGCTCCACTGTTCAATTAATTTCTCTAATGAATTGCTTGCATTAGCTGGACTTGTAGAAGGAAGTTTGATTGCTTCTACTTGAATTCCTTCTGCCTCTAATTCTTTTTTCTGATATTTTTCATAAAGCTCAAATGCCTTATTGCCATTTAAATAAATTTTAGAAATCCCTGTTTTTTCTATTATGGTTTTTATATCCGATGGAACGACATTGGCAATACTGCTATCGCTAGAACCAACAATATCACAACTTGCAATCACATCATAAACCGCAATTCCATGGGAAAGTAAAAATTTCTTCTTCTCTTCAATTGTCGTTGGAAGTGTATCATTTGCTAATGCCGACAGCACCTTCCAAAATCGATTTTGAGGATGATGATAAAAAAATCCTCCTTCTCGTGATTTTACGGATGGAAAACTTCCAAGTATTAAAATTTTAGAATTTCTATCATAAACAGGCTGTATTTTATGTTGAATCATTTTATTATCTCCTAATATGACAATGTGTAGTCAATTTGATTACATCGTTTACAACTAGTAAGCGAACTTCTCTCAATCGCTTGGGCTCATTATATTATATTTGCAAAAAATTTTCCACATAAAATAAGTATTTCTGTTTGGATCCTAATCTTACCAAAATCCCTCTCAAAAAAATATAGAAAAGCTAGCCTTCTACTATCATTTCCATTGAAATGTATTTTCTCCTGCCCCAATTTCAAAGTGATATTTGACAATACCAAGATCTATCTTAGAATAAAAGCCAAGCCCAGCTTTTGCAGATACCTGAGTGCCATTTAAAGAAAATACAAATTTTTGTTGATTCATGGCCGTAGGTGCAAGAAGTGCAGCTTCCACTCCATTTTTAAACCATTCTGGTACTTGCTGCTCTGATTTTACCACTTTCTCAAAAGGTTTTGATTTATGGGCTACACCTTGAGTTTCCCCATAGCCAAGAGCGATTACAATACACAATTTTTCTCCTTTATCGATAGAAAATGCAGATGGGATTTTACTATAAGTCATTGCTACCCAGCAAGTATTTAACCCTAACTGTTGTGCCTTTAATACAAGGCGTTCTCCATAATAGCCACACTTCTCTTCCAGATTATGTCCTTTCTTTCCAATCATAGCGATATAGTTGGTAACACCTCTAAATTTTCCGTAATGAGCCATAAAACTATCAAATGCCTTTGGTTCATTTGTTATCAGTTGAATATGCAGTCCACTCTCCTGATTACAGGCCTCAATTTCCGTTTGTAATGCAGAAATCAACTCTACTTCTATTGGTTTATTTTTATATTGTCTAACACTGTGACGTGCCTGCATTGCTTCCATTATATTCATTTTCTTTTCCTCCATCTTTTTATAATTCAATTATTTGTTCCTTCACAGCCGCGTCATGATTAGCAGCTACAAGTAGACAGTTTTTGTCCTTAGCACATTGACAAATCCATTCCAAAGATTTCTGTGCTAATTTTGTATCAACAGTGAAACCTGGAATACGTTTTTCTTTTATAGAATTTTGCGTATAGATTGTATCGCCTGCCAAAATTACATATTTTTCTCCATTGCTTATCATTGCACTGAACTGACCATGGGTATGCCCAGGGGTATTAACCAGTACAACACTTCCATCACCGAATACATCATAACTCTTACCTACAGGTCCTATTCCTGTGTTCTTATATAGAAATGGCTCGACATTTGCAAAATCCCAATTGGATTTTACATAGCGAAAAAAATATTTTTTTGAATCTTCAATTTCTTCTTTTGCCGCCATGATACGTTTTGCATCCTTAACAAGACGCAATCCACTTGTGTGATCAAAATCCATATGACTAAAAAAGATATAGTCTAGATCGGCCCCACCGATATTGTGCTTTGCTAATTTACAATCCACACTCTCACCGCTTTTTATCATCGGTGTACTAATGTTATCTAACAGACCAAAAAAGCGGTGTGGCTTTTCATCTATATATTTACTATCCCACCCTGTATCAATGAGTATCTTCCCACTTGGGTGTTCGATTAAATAACAGGAAACCGGTAATATCATTTTTTTATCCTCACTTCGAAATAAGCCTGTTACAGCAAGCGGATTCTTCTCCTTGTATGGAATTGCCCGATCAACCTTAACTTTTCCCGTATGAAAAATGTGTATTTTAATCATTGTTCCCACTCCTATCTGGTAAATCTTCCATAATTTTCTTTGCGTGCTCTAGCATATGGATGAGCCTGTTCATGGCTTCCATGTCCGCATCAAAATAATAATAGTTCTTCGTCCCTTCTCGGCGTAATTTAAGAATACCTACATCTTTCAATATTTGAATATGATGAGAGACTGCTGGGCGGGAAAGATTCGATTTTTGAGCAATCGTTCCAACGCGCACTCCCCCACAATCGTTCATTCGCATCATCTCAAGCATAAGATGCTGACGATTTTCATCTCCAAGCGCAAGCAAAATTTTTTGGCAACTTTCAAACTCTTCTGCTAAACGCTGAATATCTTCGCTGTGTACAGACATAACATTCACCTCTTTCGTTTAATTGTTTAAACCATTGTATCATATTTTTTTCTCAAAAATTTATTGGTAAAGAAAATCGAGACCATTAATAAGATGAAAAGAAAAATAATGAGAAGAAGTAAGAGCATCTGCGAAGAAATAGAAAAAAGACAATGCTTTCACACTGTCTTTTTCTTTCTTTTATGAAATTCCAAGGATACTACGAGCTACGCTAATTCCGTTCGCTGATGCCTGTTGAAGACCTCTTGTTACGGATGCCCCATCTCCAATGGCACGAATGCCTTTAATATTTGTTTCAAAATGAGTATCCGTTACCACTTTGTTGGAATAGAACTTCACTTCCACTCCATAGAGCAACGTCTCATCACTAGCAAGTCCTGGTGTCACTTTATCAAGTGCTAAAATCATCTCTTCGATATCTTTCATAATACGATATGGAAATACTAAAGATAAATCTCCTGGAACCGCATCTTTTAATGTTGGAATAATATTATTACGAACGAGTCTTTCTTCTGTTGTTCTTCTTCCCCTTTGGAAATCACCAAAACGCTGTACTAAAATCCGACCATCGCACAGCATATTGCTAAGCTGCGCAATTGATTTTCCATATTGAATTGGCTCTTTAAATGGTTTTGTAAAGTTCTTTGACACTAAAAGTGCAAAGTTTGTATTGTTCGTTTTCATATCTTCGGACTTATAGGCATGTCCATTAACAACGGCTAGTCCATTTTCATAATATTCTGTGGCTACCTCTCCAGATGGATTGCTACAAAATACTCGCACTTTATCATCAAAAGTTGGAGTAAAGTAAACAAGTTTTGCCTCATAAAGAGTCTTATTTAGTTCTTCCATAACTTCATCGCGAACCTCGACTCTAACCCCCACATCAACCGTTCCAACTTCTGTCTCGATCTTATGCTCTTGACAAATATGGCTAAACCATTCAGAACCTTCTCTTCCTACCGCACATACAACTTCTGGTGCATAATACGTATCACCTTTTTCGGTTTTTACGCCAACTGCATGGTTGTCCTCTACTAAAATATCGGATACCATTGTGCGGAATTTCATCTCTACACCTTCTTTTATTAAATGTTCTTGCAGACGTGCATAAATTTTATAACCTTCTTCTGTTCCTAAATGTCTAATTGGACATTCAATTAACTTTAAGTTAGCATTGATCGCTTTTTTACGAATATTCCAAATGGCCTCTTCTTCATCGATCCCATAGACTTTTGTATCTGCTCCAAATTTTAAATAAATATTATCGGATTCTTTTAATAACTCTACGGTCTTATCATACCCTAAAATTTCTGGTAAGTTTCCTCCTACATCAGGGGAGAGTGATAATTTTCCATCGGAAAAAGCTCCCGCTCCAGCAAAACCAGTTGTAATAGAACAAGGCTTACATCCGACGCATTGCTTTGTCGTACGCTTTGGACAAACGCGATCTTCAATTCTTCTTCCTTTCTCTATCATAAGAATCCGAAGATTCGGCTTCTTCTCTTTTAATTCATAAGCACAAAAAATTCCTGATGGCCCTGCGCCCACAATAATAACATCATATTGATTACTCATTTTGGCTACCTCCTTGCAAGTAAACATTAGCTCTTTCGTCATTTTCATCCTTAAGACTCTTCTCTTAATAGCATCTGTTTTTTCTGACTATTATTGCCAAAATTATTATATCATTTAGTCAATCTATTTACAAGAAAAGGAATTGTTAAACTTTAATGGGTATTCCCAAATAGATTTAACAGTACACAACCAATGACAATAAGACAAATCCCCAATACGCCTATAGATGATATATTCTGCTTAAAAATTAGAACGGATATAAAAGAAGATACAACGATACCCACTCCACACCATGTTGCATAAGCAATTCCAAGATTCAAATTTAATAAGGCTTTGGATAAACACCAAAAACAAATAATATATAATACAATACAACAAATGGTCGGATAAAGCTTTGTAAATCCTTCTGTGGATTTTAAAAATACAGTTGCAATTAGCTCAAAAGTAATTGCTAAAAATAAATATACATAGAAAATCATTTCTACAATAATGCCTCTCTTTCTCTTAATTTTCTCTCAATAAAAAAGGCATCTATTTATTCATATTCTCCCCATATTCCTCTGTCTTTCCACAAGCGTTTATCCAAGTTTCTTTCCATTTGTCTCTACTCCTAACGAACTTTTTTCCCTTATTTTATCATAACCTTCTATTATTTTCCAATAATATCGGATAAATCCATATCGAGCCCTTCTTTCTCTAACACATATTTTTGCCCTGGATAATCGGACATCAAGTTATAGTCCAATACCTTTTTCGATAACTCCACTAATCTCCTTGCCCGTTCTGACTGTTCTTTTAACGTATCATTTAAGGCAATACTTTCTCCTGTTTTTGTACTCCATGCTCGTCCATTTTTAAAAGTATCATCTCTTCCAATTTGATACATCGTATCTTTCCATATAAACGAGCCTTCTAGTAAATAAGTAACCGATGCTACAAAATCGTCCTCTTCATCCTCTACATTTACAAGATCTTTTCCAAACAAGTATGGCTGTGGAATTGTAATATCCATTAAATTTGCAATGGTTGGCAAGAAATCCACTTGTCCACCTGCTGTATGAATCGTTTCATTAACTCCACTATTTGGAATATGAATAATCAATGGAATATGGAGCATTTCATCATAATCATAGGCTCTTCCTAGAAACTTTGGCATACTCTCTTGAATTGGCTCGTAAAATTCTTCGTCAGAAATCAGCATTCCATGATGATCTCCATACATAGCAATGACCGTATCCTCATAAAGCCCCGCCTTTTTTAAATCAGAAATCAATTGTCCGATGGCCTCATCCGTATAGTGAACCGATTGCAAATAATGGCCAAATACATTATTATCTTCTGGTTTCAACTCTAAGTCCACCAGATCCGCATCCAACCGATACGGAATATGATTTGTAACTGTTACCATAAAACTAAAGGTCGGCTTTGTCTGTTGTTTTAATATGGTAACTGCCTGTGAAAACAAGTCTTTATCGGTGATTCCAAACCCAGAAATTCTCGCTTCTTTTAAATATTCTTTGCTATAAAATGTTTGAAACCCTTCTTGAGGATACATTTGCCCACGGTTCCAAAATGTCCTTACATTTCCATGAAAGGCTAAGGTAGCATAGCCTTGGGCCCGCAATAACCATGGTAATCCGTTAAAATTATTATCCACATATAAGCGATAGGATTCTCTCTCTGTCACTGGATAAAAACTATTCAAAGTAGCAAACTCCGCATCGGACGTATTTCCCTTTCCAATACTTTGATAATAATGATCAAAATAAAGTGTATCCTCCTCCAATAAGCGATTGATATTCGGAGTTAATTCTTGTCCATTGTACGTTTTTCCAATAGGGAAATTTTGAAAACTTTCTAATTGAATTAAAATTAAATTCTTGCCCTTTGCAATCCCACGATACTTTGTTCCTGTGGCTTTTGGTACAAGCTCTGCAATTTCTTGTTGAATGTGATTTTTATTAATGGAAGAACGCTCTAGCTCTCCTGCTGTAAACTTTACAATATCACTGGCGTGATAAGTAACAAATTCCAAATGATTAATACTTCTCACACCATCATCATTCAATGGATTCCATACAAGAATCACTAGCGCACTGAAGGCAGAAATACCTAATAACGTCGGCATAGCACAGAACCAATGAAACTTCCTCTCTTTTTTTCTTCTCTTCTTTTCCACTATTTTTGCTTGCTTTATAGATTTTTTAAAATAATAAATAGCCAATGGAATATCCCATAGTAATAAAAGGATTCCTGCTGTTGATACAACTCCATTCAAATCAATGGCCCCTGCTGTATCCACTAAATTTCCAATCTGAAATAATTGATTTACCGAAGTGTATTGAACAAAGTAGCTATAATACATACTGTCAGCTAACATAATCACCGATATAAGAGTATAAAAGATT
>UQVN01000110.1 GCA_900544525.1 uncultured Eubacteriales bacterium | reverse complement strand
GAATATAGAAGTAAGATAGAACATATGGAGAATATAGATTATTCTATTGAACTCTTTAATCAAAGAGTGATTTCAGATAAGTTTCAAATTTTAATTCGGAATAGAGAAATTGAAAATGCTTATATTGTGAATGAGGAAGGAGATTGTTTTTACTGGTATAAAAAACCAATACGGCAAGGAGAAATTGATAAGGAATTATGGTATCAAAATGTATTAAAAAATATGTCTCTTAGTACTTCTTATATATCAGAGGTACATGATAAAAGTTATCTTATTAATCCTTCAAAGGAAAAATGTATTTCGATGGTTATGCCAATTATTCTTGGTTCACAACAAATCGCGTTTTCTCCAAAGGCCTATTTAATTTGTGATGTGAATTTAAAAGCAATATTAGATAATAATGTTTCAGATATTGATTTTGCACTTTTAAATTCTAGTAAGCAGTGGTATTACTTTAATAAAATAGAAGAAAACGCTCAAATACAAAACTATATTTTAGACAAAGTTTTTTCTAAAGATGTGAATGTAGATACTATAGAACAGAAGGCAGGGGAGGATTTACTGCTAGTATCCATGAAAACAAAGTTTTTTGGGTTACAACTGATGGGGATAAAAGAATTAACGGAAGCGAGTACCATGAAACAAAGTATTTTGAAATTATCACTTATGATTCTTATTATAGCATTTATTATAACAATTATTATTTCAAGAAAAACAGTAAGAACCATTATAAATCCTGTGAAGAGGTTGATGAAACAATGCAATGAAGTGGCAAATGGCAATTATAATGTAGAATTTGGAGAAGAGAAAATTGAGGAAATGATTGTACTTTCCGATGTCATTCAAGGTATGATCAAGAATGTTGTTTATTTAAATGAAAAAATGATTGAAGAAGAAAAGAAGTTTTCAGAGCAGAAATTAAAAGCCCTTCAACATCAGATTAATCCTCATTTTGTTAATAATGTGTTACAATCTATGAAAGGAATGGCGCTCAGAGGGGAAAATAAAAAGATCTCAGATTTATCCACTTATTTAGGAAAGATTATGGCGTATTCGGTATATCAGCCCTATCAGAGTGTGACATTAAAAGAAGAGCTACAGCATGTAGAGAACTATTTAAAAATTCAGAGTATTCGTTATGATAATAAAGTTCTGTATTCTATTGAGTGCAATTCACGGGTTGAAAATACTAAGATTTTAAAATTAACATTGCAACCGATTGTAGAAAATGCAGTAGAGCATGGAATGAAATTGCAAGAACGAGAATTTATTACAATCAGTGCGGAAGAAGAAGGGGATATGGTCTGTATTATCATTAGTGATAATGGAAAAGGGATTTCAGAAGAAAAAATAAAAGAATTGCAAAGGCGACTTGTAATAGGAGAAGTATATCAACAAGAGAAAAGTGTAGGTATTTTAAATGTGAATGAACGGATAAAAAAGAAGTTTGGTGATGAATATGGATTGGAAATAATTTCTAGAAATGGGAGTGGGACTACAGTTATTGTAAAACTTCCGAAAGAATATAAGGAGGAACAAGGAGATGAAAGTATTTCTTGTAGATGATGAGCCAATTACTCTTAGGATGTTACAAAGTTTAATCCCATGGGAGGAGATGGGACTGGTATTAGCAGGTTGTGCAAGAGATGGAGAAGAGGCATATAAAATGGTATTGGAGGAAATGCCAGATATTATTATTACAGATATTCGTATGAATCATATGGATGGATTAGAGTTAGTGGAAAAGGTTCATAAAGTTTCTAAAAATATAAAAATAATTTTGATGAGTGCTTATGCAGACTTTGGATATGTAAAAGAAGGAATCCGTTTAGGATGTAGCAATTATATATTAAAGCCGATTGATGAAGAAGAACTAATGGAGTCTTTGAGAAAGGTCATTGAAGAAATTCGTGGAAAGAAGGAAGAAGAGAAAGTTATTGATAAAAGCGAAGAGCAATTACGCATGTTAGAATTATATAAGTATATGAGAAGTGGACATGGTTTTTCTAAAGTTCTCAAGTATAGAAAAGAGTTTGGAATGGAGTTTGAACACTATTTTCTTATGGTAATTCAACAAGATAGCAGTTCCATTAATGAGTATGCGAATACAAGCAGTATTGAAATCTTGCAGGAAAAATACATACTTAATATTTTAGGTGAGATTGTAAAAGAACAATTTGGAAAAAGAATGTTAGCTTTTAACTATGAAGATGATGCTTGGATGATTCTATTTGAGGAAGCGGTAGAAGAAGAAGTTGTTAGAATTTGTAATCGAATGATAGAGACTTTTTTAAATGAATTAGAACTCCATGTTATGATCTGTTTTAGCCATCAAGGACATGAGATACAAGATTTACCATTACTTTATGAAAGGGTAAAAAGTTTACAAAAATATGCATTTTATATTGGAGAAGAGTCAATTTTAGGATACGATTATAATTGTATTGGACAAGAAATTGATCAAGTGAGAAAATTAGGGTTGATACGAGAAGCAGAGAGGGCATTAAAAGTTTATGACATAGTACATTTAAAAGAAATTTTAGAAGAAGCCTTTGAGATTTCTACTATTTATCAACCAGATGGACTATATGATATTTATGAATTTTGTTCCAAAGTTTTGTATTTTATTAAAAAGTCTTTAGAGGTAGAGGTGTCAAAAGCGACGTTAGAAGAAAATTTGGAATTATATAATTTATCTTATGAAGAGCTAAAGAAATATGATTCGTTAAAAGAGTTAAAAACATTGATGGATGATGCTATTTCTTTTTTAAAAAAAATTTCTATTGGTGGAGTGGAAAAAACATTTAGTAAACCAGTGGAGGAGAGCTTAAAAATGATAGAAACAAATTATAATAAAAATTTATCATTAGAAGAGATTAGCGATACAATCGCTGTCAGTAAAAACTATTTTTGTTATCTTTTTAAAAGAGAGGTTGGGATAAGTCCATGGAATTATTTAACACAGGTAAGATTAAAATATGCGAAGCAGTTATTAGAAGAGACAGATATGAAAACATATGAAATTGCATTTCAAGTAGGATATGATAATCCAAGTTATTTTTCAAAAATATTTAAAAAGTTAGAGAATGTAACACCAAATGAATATCGAGAGAGTAAACGATAATATAGTGATAGAAAATCATAATTTT
This sequence comes from uncultured Eubacteriales bacterium, assembly GCA_900544525.1. Taxonomy (GTDB): domain Bacteria; phylum Bacillota; class Clostridia; order Lachnospirales; family Lachnospiraceae; genus Scybalomonas. The sequence continues at coordinate 6,963 of UQVN01000110.1, read as the reverse complement.
TTTGCTTTCCTCTAAAAAAGAAATTTTGTATAGTGATAGTCAGAATATGACATTATAAAATTTGAGGAGGTAAAAAATGCAGATTAAAGTTTGGGAACATGAATTTTGGTATGGAAGTTGTGTGAAATATGGGATAAAAATGCCGTTGCATGAGAAAAGTAACGAGATCATCGACTTTACCTATAATAAAACTCCGAACCAAGCTATGCCATTGTTTCTTTCTACAAAGGGACGAGTTATTTGGGCAGAGAAAGGATTTTTGGCAGAATTTAAGAATGGAATGATTGTTGTTCCTGATATTTGTATTCTAAAAGAAACAGGAGGAAATTTAAAGGAGGCATATCTTTATGCCATGAAAAACTATTTTCCATTTCATTCTTCTATGCCAGCAAGAGAGTTATTTGAACAAGTGATTTATAATACATGGATTGAATTGACCTTTTTTCAAAATCAAAAAGATATTTTGGAATATGCGAAAAAGATTTTAGCATCAGGTATGCCAGCAGGAACTTTAATGATTGATGATGGCTGGTCAGAATATTATGGGGATTGGAGATTTCATTGTGGAAAATTTGAAGATCCAAAGGGGATGTTAAAAGAACTACATAATATGGGATTTCAAGTGATGGTATGGGTATGTCCTTATATTTCAGCAGATACAGTGAAATTTCGAGAGGCACAAAAACTTGACATTTTAGTAAAGGAACAAGATGGAACGAGTTATATTGCAAAGTGGTGGAATGGATATTCGGCTGTATTAGATTTTTCCAATCCAAAAGCAGTTCAGTGGATGAAAGAACAATTAGATGCCCTACAAAAACTTGGTATAGATGGATTTAAATTTGATGCAGGTGATAGCGTTTATTATAGAAGGGATAATGTAACCTATGGAAATGTGAAACCAGATGAGCAATGTCAGTTGTGGGCAGAGTTTGGAGAACAATATCCATTTAATGAATATCGAGTGACAGTCCAAGCGGGCGGATACGCTTTATTACAAAGACTTTGTGATAAAGAACATTCATGGGGAACAGAAGGAATAGCATCTTTGATTCCTGATATATTGCTTCAAGGAATTACAGGTCATCCTTATGGTTGTCCCGATATGATTGGGGGCGGAGAATATCTGAATTTCCAAAACATGGAAGGAAGTGGACTGGATGAAGAACTTTTTGTTCGTCATGCAGAGATTGCGTGTTTAATGCCAGCTATGCAGTTTTCAGCTGCACCATTTCGGGTGTTGAAGAAAGAAAACTTTGAAGCAATTTTAAGAAGTATTCAAATGAGAGAATCGTATATTTCTTATATTATGGAGCAGTTAGAAAAGTGTGTAAAGGGAGGAGAACCGCTAATTCGCTATATGGCATATGAATTTCCAATGGAAGGTGTGGAAGAGATCATCGATCAGTTTATGTTAGGGGATAAGTATTTAGTCGCGCCTGTCTACGAAAAAGGGAAAATGGGTAGAGAAGTTTACATTCCAAAAGGAACATGGATTTATGATAAGAAAGAAATCATATCAGATGGCAAGAGAGAGTTTTTCGAATCAAAAGCAGGAGTTCCAATTGTTTTGGAAAAAAAGAATAGAGAATCGTAATATTATTATATATTTTATGACATAGAAAAAGTTACTGTATCGTATTTGATATGATACAGTAATTTTTTTTTATAAGATAAGAAGATTGTTAATTTATCTATAAGAAAGAAGAAGATATAATAAGTGTATCATAAAAAATGAACAAGAACGGAGGAAAAATATGAGAAAAAATATGAGAAAAAATTTTACAAAAAAAGCGATTGCAAGCCTGTTATGTAGTTGTATGATCGTTGGAAGTTTAGCAGGATGTGGTAACAGTAATTCAAAGGAAAAGGACACTGCAAAGGAGGATGGAGGTGTTGTTAAGTTAAGGATGATGGGATACAATGCACAATCGATTCGAGCAACGTATTTAAAATATTTGGATGAAAAATTGCCAAATATTGAAATTGAATTTGAATTTGTAGCACAAGATAACTTTGATAATGTATTGAACTCTCAATTGCAGGCAGGAGAAGGGCCAGATATCATAGAACTTGGAGGACAGACAAGACTTCTTGCAAATGCAAATTATTTATTGGATTTATCGGAACAAGAATTTATCAGTAAATATACCGATTCAGGACTTCAACCATATACGGTTAATGGAAAAGTTTATGCAACACCATTACAGTCATGGTATGAAGGAATTTTCTATAATAAGAAAATGTTTGCAGATAATGGGATTGAAGTTCCAAAGACATGGGATGAATTTTTAGCAGTACATAAAAAGCTTCAAGATAAAGGTATAAAAGCGCAGACAATGGGAGCCCAGTCCTATGAACCGATGATGAAGCAGAGTATTGCACTTGTTAATAATGAATTTTATTCTGATGAAGCAAATAAAACATTTGATGAAAAGTTTAATGAAGGAGAATCTTCTTTAGCAGAAGCTTGGTTACCAGCGGTACAAGAATGGTATAAGCTTATCGAGTCAGGATATTTGACACAAGATATGTTAGGGTTAAGCTATGATCAAGCATTGGATGAATTTGCAACAGAAAAAGCAGCAATGTGGGAATGTGGACCATGGGCAGTGGATACAATCAAAGAAAAAAATCCAGATCTTGACTTTGGAATGTTCCCAATCCCAGGCAAGAGTGCAGATGAACCAGGATGGTTAGTGGGAGGTCCAGGTTCTGCCTTTGGTATTAATGCGAAATCAGAACATGTGGAAGAAGCATTAAAGGTATTAGAGCTAACAGCAACAGAAGAAGCACAGCAAGCACTTGTAAAAGATAATGCAGGAAGTTCTTTTGTGGAAGGTGTCGAGGTTGATTTAGGTGATATTTATACAGAATGTGAAGAAGCCTTTAAGGCAGGTCATGTATATGCACCTTGGACAGCAGTGTGGACAAATGGAAATGCGGTAACAGAAGCATATGGAAAATCTTTGCAAGAAGTTTTAGCAGGGACAAAAACTGTAGAGCAAGCATTAAAAGATGCTGATACAACAAATAAAGACTTGTTAGAAACATTAGGGTAAAAGATCCTGTATAGAAAATGGGATGTCTTGAAGTCTAGGCATACCATTTTTCCTATCATTTATAAGAAGAAATTTTTCTAACAATTAAGAGGCAAAAGAAGAAAACAAGACGAAGTTGAAGAAAGACGGGAGAAATATGAATAATAAAAGAAAAAATCTAGTGTATTTTTTTATGATACTTCCTGCTTTTGTTGGATTTATCGTATTATTTATCGTTCCAACCATTATGAGCTTTATGTATAGTGTGACAAACTGGTCTGTATATAGCCAAGAGATCACATTTATTGGACTAAGAAATTTCCAAAAGCTATTTTCAGATGTAAAGACGGTTGCTGCAATTCAGCACTCTGTTGTTTATGCTATTTTGATCACAATCATTCAAAATGCCTTAGCAATTGTACTTGCTGTTTTGTTAAATAAAAAAACAAAAGGAGCCAAGTTTGTAAAGGCGATTACTTTCCTTCCAGCTGTTTTAAGTATTATGGTGGTGGGATATTTGTTCCAATATATTATGACATCAGCAGATGGAGGATTGTTAAATAGTATCATTCAATTTTTTGGAGGGAAACCTGTCAACTGGCTAGGGAATAGTCATATTGCATTGTATTCTGTATTGGCAACCCAAGTATGGCAATGGACAGGGTGGTCTATGGTAATTTACATTGCCAACTTAAAGAGTATTGATGATTCTCTTTATGAAGCGGCAGATATTGATGGGGCAACAGCAATTCAAAAGTTTTTTAGGGTGACACTTCCCCTTTTATATCCAGCCACATCATTTAATGTGTTAATGAGTTTAATTGGTGGTATGAAAATGTTTGATGCCGTTTTTGTTATGACAAAAGGTGGTCCTGGGTATGCAACAGAGACGATTATGACTACTTTAATTCGAGAGGGATTTAATAGTGGAAGAACTGCTTATGCTTGCGCATTTGCCGTTGTTTTCTTTGTTGTTGTATTTGTGTTCTCAAAAGTAGTTACGTTTTTCTTAAATAAATGGGAAGGAGCAATTCAAACATGAAGAAAAAGAATCTATTTAAACGTGGAGGATATGGAATTTTTTTGCTGGCAGTGACGCTCATTATGTTACTTCCAATTTATTATCTATTAGTTACAACATTTAAAACCCCAGCGGAGGCGGTAGCAAGTCCATTAGGATTTCCTATTCATTTTACATTTGATAACTACATAAAAGCTATCAAAGCGATGAATTATGGGCAGGCGCTAAAAAATAACTTAATTATTACAATATGTTCTGTTGTATTATTAGTTGTTTTTGCATCAATGGCGGCTTATGTTGTTGCAAGAAGTAAGAAAAAAATTTTTAAAATTATGTATTCTGTGTTTTTGGTAGGTTTGATTATTCCATTCCAAATCTCTATTATTCCATTATATAAAATTATTTCTGGTATGAACTTAATGAATACGCATATGGGTGTTATTTTAGTGGATGTATTTTGTATTAATCTTCCTCTTTCTATTTTCTTGATGCGAGGTTTTATTAATATTGTTCCAATTGAAATGGAAGAAGCAGCATTAATTGATGGATGTGGTACTTTCCAATGTTATTGGAGAATTATTTTTCCACTTCTAAAACCAATTGTATCAACAGTTGCAATTTTGGATACTCTAGCGATTTGGAACGATTTTATGACACCATTATTATTTTTGCAATCACCAGAAAAGCAGGTATTGCTTCAACAAGTTTATAAAAATGTAGGACCGTTTTCTACTGATTGGACGTCCTTTTTCCCAATGCTTGTTATGACAACATTACCATTAGTTATTTTCTACTTGATTATGCAAAAACAAATTATTGAGGGTGTAGTAGCAGGTGCAGTAAAAGGTTGAAAGTATAAGGAGGCATAAAATGAGAAAAAAAGGGTTAGTAGCATTCTGTATGGCGACTGCTATGGCAATAGCAGTTCCAAGTGGATATTATGTATTTGCGGAAACGAGAATACAAACAGAGGATACGAAAGAACCAATGACAAACGATACAAATGAAAAAGAAATTGATGTAAAGTTTGAAGTAGATGGGAAAGAAGTAAGTGTGCTAAAAAGAACTTTTTCTGATACAATTCAAAAAGAGGAAGTTCCCGCTAACCCCATAAAGGAAGGATACGACTTTTTAGGTTGGTATTGGGGTGTGAGTGGTCAAGAAACAAAATATGAGGGAATTTTCCCTTTAAATCTTTCAAAGATCCCGAGTGATGTGCGTGAAAAGCTTGGAAATCAGTTCGTATTGCAGGCAAGATTTGGACATCATACACCAGCAAATGAGAAAGAAAAGGAAGGATATCGTTTGATTTTTGATGAAGAGTTCGATGGTTCTGAGTTGGATACTACAAAATGGGTGGATCGCTACTTATCTTCTTGGAGCACCACCTTTGAAGAAACACAAGGAAGAAAAATGGAAGATGGAATTATGAGTTTGCAAATTAATGAGGAAACAAAACCTTGGTGTCCTGAGTTTGATGGTGCAACGGTAATTAGTGGATTTACAACAGGACAAAGAAATGGACTTCATAATTGGAATCGAAACAATATTGTAAGAAATCCAGAGGATACACAACTGACACATATTAACCAGTATGGATACTATGAGATGCGTATGAAGGGACAATCTGGTTCGGCTCGTCATAGTGCATGGTGGTTATTAGGATTTGAAGATGTTCCAGAAGAAAGCGCAGAAATTGATATTTTTGAAGTCCTGGGAAGGAATGATAAAACAGTACCTCCAGCCGTTCATGAGTGGAATGATAGCAATGTCTTTAATGGGAGACCGGTAGCCAAAACGTTTGCAAATAAAGACTTTAATAATGAATATCATGTGTATGGGTTTGATTGGCAACAAGGAACGGGAGCAGGAAACTATCCAGATAAAATTATTTTCTATGTGGATGGAGAAAAGTATACAGAAGTGAATGTGAATATTAAATATCCAATGATCCAATTGATTTCGCTTTATGAAAAACGGCAGCAAGGGGCATGGACAGGAAATTGGGAATGGATGCCATATCCGAATACGATGGATATTGACTATGTAAGAGTGTATAAAAAACTGCCACAAGGGCAAAAAGCGCTTCCAAAGTCCGAATTAAAAGTGACAAATATCCGTTCAGAAGATGTTAGAATTCCTCAAAATGAAGTGAAATTGAAAACTTATCAGACGGAAACAGGTGTTTATACAGAAAAAAATCTGATGGGAACAAAATCTTATGTCCATGTGACATGGAATGATGGAATAGAAACACAAGAACCTGTATTTTGGGAAGAGATTACACAAGAAGAGATCGCACAATTAAAAGCAGGTCATGAAGTGATAAAAGTTGGAGATGTACCATCGGTTCATCAAAAGACGACGATGACAATTCATCCTGTTTTTATTCCTTATTCTTCTGAAGGTCTAGTAGAAAAGAGCAATCATGCTTTAGAATTGTTGTTTGATGGAGATAGCAGTGATAGCGGAAAAAGTGGAGAGTTTGTGGCAGATGCAACAACAGTAAAAAATATGAAAGAAGGAAAAGTAGCTATCACCTATGATTTTCAAAAAGAAGTGGAAATAAGAGGAGTAGATTTTTATACCAATTTTGGGGCTTCTCAAGGAATTCATAAAGTAAAATTACAAGTGTGGAATGAACAGATGCAACGATGGGAAGCAATAAACAATCCTTCTGCTAATAATGAAGAAGTGTTTGAAATTGGCTGGAAAACGGAGCAAGAAGAGATAGAAAAACAAAGCGTGACATTTGAGAGCAAAAAGACGAATAAAATTAGGATAGTTATTTTAGAAGTTGGTACTAGGTGGCAACAAAAGTTCGCAATGCGTGAGATTGGATTTAAAAAATTATAGATTAATGGTTACAAGAAATGAAGAAGCTATAAAGAAGGTGAGTTA
>UQVN01000109.1 GCA_900544525.1 uncultured Eubacteriales bacterium | reverse complement strand
TAAATATAAAAATCAAAATAAAAATCGAAATAAAGATAACAGTGGAAATCGAGATAGAAATCAAACAAAAGATAAGAATCAAAAGAAAAATAAAAATGAGAGTAAAAATGAAGCTCAATATGGAAAAATCCATAAAAAAGAGCAGATCTCTGTGAAAGAATTTCATAAAAAAATGATAAAGTTAGGATTTAGTGATGATGGATTCTATTTTGAAAAAGGAAAATTGATGGGAGTTATCAGTATTGAGAGAGATGGAATGAGATTTGTCATTCACAATAATTCATCAAAATTTAATAAAGTGATAAAAAAATGTTTTCAGATAGTGTTACCAAAAAGTGCTACGAAACTTTACAAGATAGTAGTAGATCCATTAAAAATGCAAGATAAAACTTTATTTATGGATAGTAGAGAAGTGATTCTTATAAAATACCCTGAAAATATAGAAATTGATATTTATGGAATTGAAGGAAGTCTATGGAGATAAAGAGGCTTCCATTTTAAGGAAAGTATAAAAAAATAGCATAAAATTTTGTAAGGAAAACCCAAATCCTATGTAAATATGGGAAAAAATGAAGGATAAACATAGATTCTGCTTGTATAAACTTTGAATCTATATTATTATGAGAATAGGAATTTTTACACTTTTTATGTTCTTAGCTGAGGGAAGTATAAAATTTTTCTTTTTCATGAAAGATATAGGTAGAATAAAGATGATAGTATCGTTATTTGACACTTATCTATCCGTGTGAGAAGAACGTGAAATGTGCTTTTGATTTGCATTAAAATATATTTAGGAGGAAGACTCGTGGAGAAAGAAAACATTATTGTTCTTGACTTTGGTGGTCAGTATAATCAATTAATCGCTAGACGTGTTAGAGAGTGCAATGTATACTGTGAAGTTCACCCACATACATTGAGCTTAGATAAAATCAAAGAGATGAATCCAAAAGGAATTATTTTTACTGGCGGACCAAATAGTGTGTATGGAGAAGATTCTCCAAGATGTGAAAAAGAAATTTTTGAACTTGGAATTCCAATCCTTGGAATCTGCTATGGTTCTCAGTTAATGGCTTATATGCTTGGAGGAACTGTAGAAACAGCTCCAGTAAGTGAATATGGAAAAACAGAAGTTGCTGTTGATACAACATCAAAATTATTTGATGGTGTGTCTGAAAATACAATCTGCTGGATGAGCCATACAGATTATATTGCAAAAGCACCAGAAGGCTTTACAATTACAGGACATACACCAGTTTGTCCAGTAGCAGCAATGGAACTTCCAGAAAAGAAATTTTATGCAGTGCAATATCATCCAGAAGTTATGCATACACAAGAAGGAACAAAAATGATTCGTAACTTCTTATATAATGTATGTGAGTGTACTGGAGATTGGCAGATGGACTCTTTCGTGGAAAGAACGATTGAAGCGATTCGCGAAAAAGTTGGTAACGGTAAAGTGTTATGCGCATTATCCGGTGGAGTTGACTCTTCTGTTGCAGCTGTTATGCTTGCAAAAGCAGTAGGAAAACAGCTTACTTGTGTATTCGTAGATCATGGTTTACTTCGTAAAAATGAAGGTGATGAAGTAGAAGCTGTATTTGGACCAGAAGGACCATATGACTTAAACTTTATTCGTGTAAATGCACAAGATAGATTTTATGAGAAATTAGCAGGAGTAGAAGATCCTGAAACAAAGAGAAAAATTATTGGTGAAGAATTCATTCGCGTATTCGAAGAAGAAGCGAAGAAAATCGGAGCAGTTGATTTCTTAGTACAAGGAACCATTTACCCAGACGTTATTGAATCTGGACTTGGAAAATCTGCAGTTATCAAATCCCACCACAACGTTGGAGGACTTCCTGACTATGTAGATTTTAAAGAAATTATTGAACCACTTCGTGACTTATTCAAAGACGAAGTAAGAAGAGCAGGTCTTGAACTTGGAATTCCAGAATACTTAGTATATCGTCAACCATTCCCAGGACCAGGACTTGGAATCCGTATTATCGGAGCAGTAACACCAGAAAAAGTACGTATCGTACAAGATGCAGACTTCATCTATCGTGAAGAAGTTGCAAAAGCAGGTGTTGACAAAGAACTTGGACAATACTTTGCAGCATTAACAAATATGAGATCCGTAGGTGCTATGGGTGATGAAAGAACATACGACTATGCAGTTGTATTAAGAGCAGTTACAACATCAGACTTCATGACAGCGGAATCAGCAGAACTTCCTTGGGAAGTGTTAAATGTTGTGACAAGAAGAATTGTCAATGAAGTAAAAGGGGTAAATCGAGTGCTTTATGATTGCACTGGAAAACCACCAGCAACAATTGAATTTGAATAGACTAAAAATAGCGGGAAGCCAGTGAAATTAAGGCTTCCCGTTTTCTATATTTGAAAAATGCTTGCAATTTTAGAGCTAATATATATTGGAGAAGGTAGATAGATAGCAATGCATAAAAAAATTGCAGATACGAATGGAGGAAATATCATGGCAGTTGTGAATTCTTATGATGAAGTAGATGATAAATTATTAAAATTTGCAGTAATCATTGGGAGAACAGAAGATAAATATGTTTTCTGTCAGCACAAAGATAGAAATACATGGGAAGTTCCAGGAGGTCATAGAGAACTTGGGGAGATTATTTTAGATACGGCGAAAAGAGAATTATACGAGGAAACAGGAGCGGTTGATTTTGAGATTCGACCGGTCTGTGTATATTCTGTTATTGCAAAGGACAATTTTAATGGGCAGGAAACTTTCGGAATGTTGTATTATGCAGATATTAACTCATTTGAAACAGAATTACATAGTGAAATAGAAAAGATTGTTATTACAGACAAGCTACCAAAGGAATGGACGTATCCAGAAATACAGCCAAAGTTAATGGAAGAAGCAAAGAAAAGAGGTGTTCTATAATGCGAGCCGAAGTGGTAACGCTGACCAATATGTGTATGATATATGATGATAAAGGAAATGTTTTAGTGCAGGATAAGGTAGATGAAAAGTGGGGAGGTCTTACCTTTCCTGGTGGACATATTGAAAAAGGGGAATCCTTTGTAGATTCCGTAATTCGTGAGGTATATGAGGAAACTGGACTTACGATAGAGAAACCAAGAATTTGCGGTACGAAAGACTGGGAGAGAGAAGATGGATCGAGATATTTGGTAGTATTTTATAAAACAAATCGATTTGGTGGAGATTTAAAGTCTTCAGAGGAAGGGGAAGTCAAATGGATGTCATTGGAAGAAATGAAAAGAGGAAATCTAGCAGATGGCATGGCAGATATGTTGAGAGTTTTCCTAGAAGATGATATCAATGAATTTCACTATGTGAAAGAAAATGGTGAATGGAAATACAGCTTAAAATGAAAATGGAGAAAGAAGAAAACAGCTATTTTTAATGTTTTGGACTTTAAAGCAGATCTGTAATATTACTATCAGGAGGTATTAATAGAAATGTATGACTGTGGATTGCTTTACAACTGGATATCCGGCAATGAGTTATCCTTAAGGGAATTGTGGGAAAGCAGACACAAAAACTTACACCGCTCATAGAAGAAAAATATGATGAGATTTATGAAATATGTGAAAAAGGAAATAAATTGTTGTATTGAGTTAGAGGAAAAAAGTCATTCAACACGATTGTGTTGGATGGCTTTTTTTATAGGGTTTTGCAGTTAATAATACTTAAACAATATGGAAACAAAAAGCAAAAAATTTAATGCTAGTATATGTGCATAATCAAAAAATTCAAGGAGGACAAAGAGATGGCAAAAGGATTGTAGTTGTATTGATTGCAGTAGTAGTGATTATTGTGGGGGTTATTATTTCAAAGAAACGTAACTAATAAAAAATAATTTATGAATCAAGGACATTCAAAATCAGGATCTTAATAATTACATGAAAGGTGGAAATGAAAATGAATTTTAAAGAGCAGATTGCAGATAGATTGGAAAATGGGTTTGGTAATTGGAATGATGGATACGAAGCATGGATTGAATGGTGTGATATCTTATATGAGCCGGACGCACATTATAATGTATATGGTAAAAGGCTCACTTTACAAGAATACAAAGATATGATGAAAATGCTGTTCGGGCATTTCACAATGGAGTTGGGTGATTTTGATAACATGCTTATTCAGGATGAATGGGCAGCAATCCGTTATACAGTTTTCATTACAAATCTGGACACAGGGGAGAAGATCGAACAAAAAACAATGGAGTTTGTGTATTTTAAGGATAACGGCGGAGATATTGGTGCAAGAGTAATTGAAGGATGGGCATTATCTGATAAGCCACTGGCTTAAATTTTATGAAATACGACATTCTGTTTCTTTATTAAAAAAGGGAACGAATACATTTGAAAGCTGGGATGAAGAAATGGTTACAGAATGGAAGGTTCAATATTGAAATAGACCAGCAATGATGGATGAATTGAGAAAACTATAAGAAGAATGGAAGAGAGATAGAAAAATTTATTTGTTACCATGGACAGAGACCAGTTTGTAGGTTTCTGTCCATATTTGTATTGATGCGGAAGAATTATTTAGAGAAACCGAAAGATTCAGAACTTTATTTTTATTCCCTTATTGCTTTTTTCAATTGTTCTGTTAGAAATATAGATACAAAGATTTTAAGTAGATCTGGTATGATAAAAGGAATCACGCACCATCCTAAAATTGTGATAATTCCAATCGCGCCATTCTTCGCTGTGTAGATAAACAGAAACCATAGAGTTCCAAATCCATAGCATACGAGAAGACCTAGTAACATTGAAAGAATTAATACAATTCTACTTCTTCCAAAGATCTTTTCCATTCCCCACATAAGCAGAGCAGAAAATAAAAATCCTATAATATATCCACCGGATAAGCCAAGGATACTATGAATTCCTCCTGTGAATCCAGCAAAAACTGGAACTCCAATTGTACCAAGAAGAATATAGATTAGAACAGATAGGGTGCCTTTTTTTCCTCCTAATACGCCAACAGTAGTAAATACTCCCATTGTTTGTAGTGTAAATGGGACTACTGTAGGAATTGAGATCCAGGAACAAAGTGCAATAAGAACTGCAAAAATGCTAATATGAACGATATCTTGAGTTGTTATTTTTGTTATTGTACGTTCCATGATAATAAATACCTCATTTCTTAATGTTTTTTTTAGTATATCAAAGATTAGTTTTATTGTAAACCTATTTTTGGAGTTGGTTTACAATTGGGAAGCTTATTATATATCAGAGTTTTTAAGTATATTTCTAGAGAACAGTTAAACGAAAAGTTAGAGAACCTATTGAGTAAAATACTAAAAGGCTATAGAGAAGAAGATTGAGTTGAATTCGTAGAATATTTTGTGAGAAATGTAGCAGAATACGGAACGCTGTATTATGTGTTATGGAATGGGGATTTTTGAGAAGTAAAAATATTAAAAAATGTTTAGAGAGTTTAACAAAGCACAATACAAGTAAGAAAGGTAAGTCTTAACTATGTCCAAAAATGGAATTCGATATTCAGAAGAATTCAAATAACAAATCATAGATTTATATCAAGCAGGTAGCTCTGTAAGCTATCTAAGTCGTGAGTATGATGTAGCAAATGTAATGATCTATAAATGGATTAAGGAGTTTTCAAATGTACAAGTATCTGATACAGAAGCAATGCCTGTAAAAGAGTATGAAAAAATGAAAAAACGAATTGCAGAACTCGAAATGGAAAATGAAATCTTAAAAAAAGCTACCGCCATATTCGCAAGAGAACGATAGAAAAAATCGTTACCTTCATCGAAAAGCATAAAAAGTCTATTCAGTAAAATGGATATGTAAAGTCTTAAACTTCCCTAGAAGTACCTATTATAAGGCTTTTTTTTCGTGTACCTTCAAAACACGAAACTGTGAAAAAGTAACTTCTGATAAGAAAGAAAACCTTTTAAATCGCGATTTTACAACAACCGCCATTCATCAAAAGTGGTGTACGAATATCACTTATATTTACACGAAAAAAGATGGATGGACGTATCTAGCTTCGGTCATGGATTTACACAGTAAAAAAATCCTTGGATATGCTTATGATAGATCCATGACAGCAGAATTAGCAATCAAAGCCATAAAAAATGTTTGTTTGAATGTAAAGGATACCGAAGAAATTCTATGGTATAGCGATCTTAGAATCCAATATACAAGCCATGCATTTGAAATATATCTGAAAGAAAGAGGAATTCTTCATTCTTTCAGTCAAAAAGAAACCCCTTATGTTATCATTCACAAAAGTGGAGTGTTATAAAATAGAAACCCTCCTTTAAGAAGCAGTTCGAAATACCCAAAGATTTCGAATTTGTCCTTTAATCTTAGAGAAATGCCAAAGTTTTTCTGAGTTTTTTCTACTGTTTGGATCATTTACTTTTATCTTGCCGTTTTCGTATCCAGTCAATACAATGAAATGTCCCGTTGTTGTAAAATCCCCAGGGCCCATAACGGCCACAATAGGATTTCCTACATTTAAATTATCAACAATGCGTTTTTCAACTAAAGGAATTTCTGTGACATCAAAGCCAAGTTTTACACCGCCTTCTGAAAATAGAGTCCAAGAAGAACCATTGCCAGTTGATGCATAGCCATGAGATTCGGAAAATTTTGCCATGGAGATTGGCGTCATGGTAGTGTCACCTGTCAAATATACGGATACCATGGAAAGGCAAGTAGGGCCACAACCAGTGAGTCCAAAGAGATCGCCAGAATACTGCTCGTAACCCCATCTCTGATCCCATTGGAGAAAAAGTGGAACAGAAGAAGTGTTAATAGAGTCTAATGTGGCAGCAGGAGCATTGTCTTTTTTTAATGGATATTCAAACACAAACTGCTTTGTTTCTGGATTTCTTTCATAAAGTTCAATGAGTTTCTGTGGATAATCAGAGAGAAGAAGTCCATGTTCTTTGGCATATCGCTTTAGTTTGGGTGTTCCTTGTGAAATTGGTATGTGATTCATAATACTGTCCAATAAATTTCCACTTTTTCCTGTTGTTAGAGCAAAAATAATGCAGAAGATTGCCATAGTCCATAGAAGTTTTGGATGACGTTTTCTCCTTTTTGATTTTCTTTTGGAGGCGTGATTTGTCTTTTTTGTATACGTTCTCGTTTCATGAGTTTGAGGTTTTGCTGTTGTATCTATTATTTTCATAAAAAGTTATCCTTTCTTGTTTTCTTTGTATTTCTATATTTATCATACAGAAAAGGACAACTTTGTTCTCTCATATTTTCAAACAAAATTCACTACTTTTTCTCTAGAAATTCTTACGATTTTCTAACATTATTTTTGAGCTGTTTTAATTTGTGTAGAATGCAACGGTTCACCATTTGTATTGTTTTGATTGTCAATGTTTTGGGAAGTATTTTCTGTTGTTTTAGGTAGCGGTAGCCTTACGGAAAATGTCACCTGATTTTCTATACTTTGGGCAGAAATTTCTCCACCATGGAGTTTTACAATCTCTTTTGCAATGGCCAGTCCAAGGCCCGCACCGCCGCTTTTTGTGCTACGAGAAGTATCTAGGCGAAAGAACTGTTCAAAGATTCGATTCAGTTTTTCTTCTGGTATTGTATTTCCAGTATTTTGCACTGTTAATAAAAGATGTGTGGATTCTATTTTTAAAGCAATGAAAATCGTACTATTTGGATAGCTGTAGTTTACGGCATTTCTCAATAAGTTATCAAAAACTCTTTGAAGTTTATCTGGATCACATCGATAGAAATAGTCTTTGGGTGCATCCAGTTCACAAGTTAGCTCCTTGTCTGAAAACATCGGTTGAAATTCAAAAATGATCTGTTCTAGCATTCTCGTTAGATTGATATCTGAGAGCTCTAGTGTAAGATGAGTAAGGCTAAAGCGAGTGATTTCAAAAAATTCATTGATTAAATCTTCCAATCGTTCCGCTTTTTCTAAAGCTACACCTAAATATTTTTTTTGCAGTTTCGGAGAAATTTCTTCCTCATCATTTAAGAGTGTCAAATACCCGATGACCGAAGTGAGAGGGGTTTTTAGATCGTGGGCGAGATAGACGACTAAATCATTTTTGCGCTGTTCCGCTTCCATAGCCAATCGCTGGCTGTTTTTTAAATTATCTCGAACAGAGTTAAGATAAAGTGCCACAGGTTGTAATTCCTTTGAAAAGGCAAAGTCTTTTTCGGTGTCAAGAAATAAACTTTCAGAGGCAATCAGAAATTCGTCTAAATAGCGACAAGCTCTTCTAAGAAAATAAATGCCTAGTCCAAGAGCTCCGACTATCACATAAAACAATAGTATGGGAGTTATAAACTTCCAAGCAGAGTGTACGAAGAGATAAAAGTCTTCCGTTCCATACCAAATTCGGCTTTTATAATGAAGATATGCCATAAGAATTGCCAGTGCTCCTATAAAAAGATAGAGAAGATAACATAGGATAAAACGTTGTACTAACGTATATTTTAGTCTTTGAGAAAGATGATAAATTTCTTTTTTACTTAATATTCTATTCAATTTGATACCCCACTCCCCATACTGTTTTAATATATTTTGGATTTTTTCTAGAATCATTCATTTTTTCACGAATGCGACCGATATGAGTCATCACCGTATTGTTGCTATTAAAAAATTCTTCGCCCCAGACTTGCTCAAAGATTTCTTCTGAGGAAACAACTCGTCTGCGATTTTTACATAAATACCACAAAATCGAAAATTCTCTCGGTGTCAGTATGAGTTCCTTTCCATTTAATGTGCAAGAATGGGAAGTTAGGCTAATAGATAGACCTCGGATATCGATGGTTTCCTCCGTGGATTTCTCTGTCATAACTTCTGGGTGGTTGTATTTTTCATAACGCCGAAATTGCGTTTTTACTCTAGCCACAAGTTCTAGTGGATTAAAAGGTTTTGTAATATAGTCATCAGCCCCGATGGTGAGGCCAGTAATTTTATCAATGTCTTCTATTTTAGCGGTCAGCATAATAACTGGATAAAAGTGTTTTTCACGTATTTTTTGGCACAGTTTAAATCCATCGATATCAGGGAGCATAACATCTAAAATGGCCATAGAAAGTTCTTCCTGTTGGATGCAAGTAAGGGCATCGGTGCCGTTGTCGAATTTGAGAACATTCCAGCCTTCCGCCGTCAAATATAATTCAACTAAATCAGCAATGGAATGTTCGTCGTCTACGACTAAAATTTTTTTCTCCATGGTAGGTATCTCCTTTGTCAGCATTTTATCATAGCAATAGTATAGCAAAGAAAGGAATAAAATGACAGGAGCTATTTGTTACATGACGCTAATGGAATGTATAAGAAAAGGGATTCATTGCTAAGAATTAAAAAAACGATACAATAATAGGCTATATGAGTGAATTAAAATAAAAAAATTTTAAGAAAAATGTCATATCTTAATGATTTATGAAAAATATAGTAGAATAAAAAATATGTGGTGAAAATACAGTGATAGAGCTTTTTCCTATATTGAGTGAAATGGAAAAGCAATTAGAAGCTAGAGTGAAAAAGTTAGAAACAATCGTACGTTTTCATGAAAATAAGATAAGCCATTTATTTACTCTTATTTTATCAACGCACTTGGCATTGAAACATCGTGATAGGAAAGAAGCACAAATTCCTTTCATTATTGCACTATTAACAATATTTTTTGATTTGATTGTTGAATTCGTAGTTATTATTAGAAATTTGAGAAAGCAATCAGAAGCATAGAGGTGATGAATAATAAACGAAAGAAGTAAGGTGACGATATGAAACGATACCAATTCAAAATAACAATACAAGGAAGTCAATCATATGAAGAGACGATGAAACTAGATAACGTGATTCCTTTTGAAAAAGTAAAGAAAATATATCCAAATGCTCTATGTCCATGTGGAAGTGGTAAGAATTACAAACATTGTTGAGGAAGAAAAAATAAATCATGAAAGAAGCGATGAGAAGTGCGCTTTGCTAACTTCTCACGTTCACAGGCAGTCGCTATATGAGACCATAAGTGCTTCGGTATGGCTCGTTGCTTTGCATAAAATCTAAAATAAAGTGTGTAGGTTACGAAAAATAAAATTCAGAACTTATACACTTTATTTTTGTTAAAAGTAAAAATCAAATGAGAGATTCCCATTTCTTATAGTTTTAAAGTATTATGATAA
>UQVN01000108.1 GCA_900544525.1 uncultured Eubacteriales bacterium | reverse complement strand
AAAAGATTATACTCTTTCCTATTCAAACAATAAAAATGTGGGGAAAGCGTCTATTACAATTAAAGGAAAAGGAAACTATCGAGATACAAAGATAGTATCTTTTCGAATTTATAAAAAGACATAAGTTGTAAAATCCAAATGTTTATATTTTTGCTTAGTATTTCTTATAAATATAAGAATATGAAAGATTATATCTTTAGTAAGGGAATAAAATAGGCAGGATAGTAGAAAGGATTGATTCCAAAGAAATATGGGATCAATCCTTTTTTAATAAAAAGTGATATATTTAAATTTAATAGTATTCGTCACACCAAATGTTTACAAGAAAATAGTTGATTTCAGCACCGAGTAAATAGATACTCATACAGGCATAAAGCCAAATCATTAAAATCATAATGCTTGCAAGACTTCCATACATGTAAGAAAAATTACTGAAATTATCGACATAAATCGAAAATGCGAGAGAAAGTCCTGTCCAGCCAAGGGTGGAAAAAAGAGCTCCAGGCAATTGATCTCGAAAACGAAGTTTGCAGTTTGGAATAAATGTATAAGTAATGCAGAAAAATACAATCAGTATAATTCCAGTACCTAAATAGCGGAAATTTAAGATAGGATCAATAATTTTACTAACGATAGGTGCTATTTTTATAATATATCGATATAAACTATTTCCAAATACTACAAGAACGAGCAGTAGTAAAATTAAAATAGAAAATGTTAGCGTATAAAACATAGAAATAACACGGAGTAAAATATAATTTCTCGTTTCCTTAATTTCATAAATAGCATTTAATCCTCGATTAATCGATAAGATACCTTTTGAAGCAGACCAAAGAGCGGTAATAATGGTTGCAGAAATTAAAGTACCGCTAACTTTTGAATATAATCCTGTTATCAATGATTCTACAAGAGCATCCGTTTCTTTTGGAACGATCATGACGATAATTTTCGTAATAACTTCCCGTTCAATGGGGAGATATTGAACCATTGTAAATAAAAATAAAATAAATGGCACAAAGGATAAAATGGTAAAAAAGGCTGCCTGAGCAGCAAAAGCCGACACGTGATCCTCTTTATATTTTGTTAAAAATGCTTTTGACTTAAAATATAATTGAAGTAAATTCATAATATAACCTCATGGAATATGTTTTTCATCGTTTTCTAGGCAAAACAGTATTCCTAGAAACGAAAACATATGGATTTTAGCACATATAAATAGAAAAAACAAGCAAAATAGCTTGACACAAACAGACATTGTGTTAAAATAAAACAAGCAAGACATAAATAAAATAAAAATTTTAAATGATATGCTTGCAATATTAGTGTATATCAATTTTAGAAAAAAATGCATAAAAAACAAATGCCAAGAAGATGTAAAGTAAATTATAATTTTCTTTCAGAGAGTTTGTGCCATCGGCTGAAAGCACAGATAAGTTCAAATTATAGTTGAAATTCCCATCTGAGCAGTGTTTCTGAAAGTGACAGTTTACGAGTAGGAAATAACGTTGTTGCACGTTACGCAAAAAGAGTGCTTAAAGAATTTTTAAGAATTAGGGTGGTACCACGGAGAATTTCGTCCCTCGTTGTGTCTAAAAGACATAACGGGGGCTTTTTTTATGCTGCTCCACTCGTAGAGAAAAAATAAAAATTCAAAAGTAACGAAGAGTGTGTCAATAGGAGGAAAACTAAATGAGAGAAAAACTTCAGGCAATTAAAGAGTCTGCATTATCACAGATTGAAAAAGCCAACGGGTTAGATGCTTTAAATGATATTAAAGTATCTTTTTTAGGAAAAAAAGGTGAATTAACACAAGTTTTAAAAGGAATGAAAGAGGTTGCACCAGAAGAACGTCCAAAAGTTGGACAGATGGTCAATGAAACAAGAGCGGTTATTGAAGAGTATCTTGTAAAAGAAACAGAACGTTTAAAGAAAAAAATTCGTGAAGAGAAAATGAAATTAGAGGCCATTGACGTTACTCTTCCAGCGAAAAAAATCAATATGGGACATCGTCATCCAAATCAAATCGCTCTTGATGATTTAGAGAGAGTATTTATTGGGATGGGATATGAAGTAGTAGAAGGTCCTGAAGTGGAATATGATAAATATAATTTTGAAATGTTAAATATTCCAGAAAATCATCCAGCAAAAGATGAGCAAGATACTTTTTTCATTACAAAAGATATTCTTCTTAGAACTCAGACATCACCAGTACAGGCTCGTGTTATGGAAAAAGGTAAGATGCCAATTCGTATTATTGCTCCAGGTAGAGTATTCCGTTCTGATGAGGTAGATGCGACTCACTCTCCATCTTTCCATCAGGTAGAAGGTTTAGTGGTGGACAAAGGGATTACATTTGCTGACTTAAAAGGAACATTACAACAGTTTGCAAAAGAATTTTTTGGAGAGCACACAAAAGTAAAATTCCGTCCACATCATTTCCCATTTACAGAGCCAAGTGCAGAAGTGGATATCACTTGCTTTAAATGTGGTGGAAAAGGTTGCCGTATGTGTAAAGGAAGCGGTTGGATTGAAATTTTAGGTTGTGGAATGGTACATCCAAATGTATTAGAAGCTTGTGGAATCGATCCAAAAGAATATCAAGGATTTGCATTCGGTATTGGTTTAGAGCGTGTTGCTTTATTAAAATATGAAATCGACGATATGCGTCTCTTATATGAAAACGATGTACGTTTCTTAAAACAGTTCTAGGAGGATATAAAAGTTATGAATACACCAATTTCATGGATTAAAGCCTATGTTCCTGATCTTGATTGCACACTTCAGGAATATGTAGATAAAATGACGCTCTCTGGTTCTCACGTGGAAACAGCAGTAGAGCTTGATAAAAACTTAGATAAAATTGTTGTTGGACAGATTAAGTCTATTGAAAGACATCCAGATGCTACAAAGTTAGTTGTATGCCAAGTGGATATAGGAGCAGAAGAATTAACACAGATCGTAACAGGAGCTAGCAATGTAAAAGAGGGCGATATGATTCCTGTCGTATTAGATGGTGGACGTGTTGCTGGAGGACATGACGGAAGCCCACTTCCAGAGGAAGGCATTAAGATTAAAAAAGGAAAGTTACGTGGTGTTGTTTCTAATGGTATGATGTGTTCTGTAGAAGAACTTGGATGTACAAGAGAAATGTATCCAGAAGCCCCAGAAGATGGCGTTTACATTTTTAATGAAAAAGATGGCGTAAAACCAGGGGATGATGCTATTGAGGCTTTTGGACTTCATGATGCCGTTGTTGAATTTGAAATTACATCAAATCGTGTTGACTGTTTTAGTATGATCGGTATGGCAAGAGAAGTAGCTGCTACTTTTAATAAACCTTTTTATCCACCAGTGATCAAAGAAACTGGAAATGATGAAAAAGCGAGCGATTACATTCAAGTAGAAGTAGAAAATAAGGAACTTTGCAAACGCTATGTAGGAAGAGTTGTAAAAGACATTAAATTAGCTCCATCTCCAAAATGGATGCAAAGAAGATTAGCTTCTATGGGAATTCGTCCAATTAATAATATTGTGGATATTACAAACTATATTATGGAAGAATACGGACAGCCAATGCACGCTTATGATTTATCTACAATTGCAGGAAATAAAATCATTGTAAAGTGTGCAAATGATGGTGATACTTTTACAACGTTAGATGGACAAGAAAGAACACTTGATTCTTCTGTACTCATGATCAATGATGCAGAAAAGCCAGTTGGTATTGCTGGAATCATGGGTGGGGAAAACTCCATGGTAACAGACAGCATTCAGACATTGTTATTAGAAGCAGCTTGTTTTGATGGAACAAATATTCGTCTTTCTTCTAAGAAAATTGGTTTAAGAACGGATGCTTCTGGTAAATTTGAAAAAGGATTAGAGCCAAACAATACAATGGATGCGATTAACCGTGCTTGTCAGTTAATTGAAGAGTTTGGTGCAGGTACTGTAGTAGGTGGATGTGTTGATGTATATCCAGTGAAAAAAGAAGAAGTGACCGTTCCATTTGAGCCAGAAAGAATTAATGCACTTCTTGGAACAACATTAACAGCAGAAGAAATGTTAGGATATCTTGAAAAGTTAGAGTTAACATTTGAAAAAGAAACAGGACTTCTTCATATTCCATCTTTCCGTCAAGATTTAAACTGCATGGCAGATATTGCAGAAGAAGTGGCTCGTTTCTTTGGATATGATAACATTCCAACAACACTTCCAAGAGGAGAAGCAACGGCTGGTAAAAAATCTTTTAAAGGAAGAGTGGAAGAAGTTACAAGACAAATTGCAGAGCAAAATGGTTTCAACGGCGGAATGACTTATTCCTTTGAAAGTCCGAAAGTATTTGATAAATTATTGCTTTCAGAAGATGCAAAAGAAAGACAGGCGATTGTAATTTCTAACCCATTAGGAGAAGATTTCAGCATTATGAGAACGATCTCTTTAAATGGTATGCTCACATCCTTAGCGACAAACTACAATCGTAGAAATAAAGTTGCCAAATTATATGAAATGGGCAATATTTACCTTCCAAAACAACTTCCTCTTACTGAGCTTCCAGAAGAGAGAATGCAGTTTACATTTGGTATGTATGGAGCAGGCGATTTCTTTGACTTAAAAGGAGTTCTTGAAGAGTTATTTGAAAAATTAGGATTAGAAGGACAGTCAGAATACGCAAAAGGTTCTTATCCATTTTTACATCCAGGACGTACAGCGGATATTTTCTTACAGGGAGAAAAAGTTGGTTACATGGGTCAGGTTCATCCAGAAGTATGTGATAACTATGATTTCAGTACAGAGGCTTATGTAGCAGTAATTGATATGCCAGTATTAGTAGAGAAAGCTACTTTTGAAAGAAAATATGAAGGAATTGCCAAATTCCCAGCAATGACTCGTGACTTAAGTATGGTAATGAGCAAAGAAATTCCAGTTGGTGAAGTGGAAAAAGTCATTAAAAAACGTGGTGGAAAGATTTTAGAAAGCTTCCAGTTGTTTGACGTCTATGAAGGAAGCCAGATCAAAGAAGGATATAAATCTGTTGCTTATTCTATGACATTTAGAAGAAAAGATCGCACATTAGAAGATGCAGAAGTCAACACAGTTGTTGAAAAGATCTTAGATGAATTAAAGAAAATGGGAATTGAGCTTCGCGCTTAACATTTAAACCATGAGAAGCAAGCTTTGCGAACTTCTCATGGTAAATAAAAAACACTGTCAATATTAGAGAAAATCACACTAATATTGGCGGTGTTTTTTTGTTTTCTTTTTTTGTATTTCCTTGTCGATAAATAGCAGTTTTATTTTTTTTGAATATAATAAAGAGAAACCATAACTTATAAAGATATGCCAAAGCGTAAGAAATTATGCAACATATTTAATAAAAACTCATTGATTTTGTCAGTTAAAAGAAAGGGGAATGGGTGATGGAACTTTGTAACTATCCTAAAAAAGAGCAAATACGCTACTATGAAATCGAGGCAATAGAAATACCAATTGTTTATAATAAATATGGGGATCATGATCCAAATGGACTATTATATGTTTTAAAACAAGATGCAAAAATGATAAAAGAAGAAGCGATAAAACGGTGGAAACAAGCAATACCACAGCCATATGAGAAAGTACAGCCTTTAGTGATTCGGGCAAATGTAGGGGATACGGTAAAAATAAAATTTACACATTCTTTAAATCGAGAACTATCCATTCATGTGCAAGGACTTGATTATCAAGTGCAAACATCAGACGGAGCAAATGTTGGATTTAATAAAGATACAACAACGAGACATAGTATTTCTTATACATGGTATGCAAAAAGGGAAGGCGTTTATCTCTTTCATGACATGGGAGATATGAGAAGCAGTGAGGAAGGTACCAATGTGCATGGATTATTTGGAGCAATTATTGTAGAAGCAGCAGAGTCAAGTTGGTTTGATCCAGAAACAGGAGAGGAAATAGAAAGTGGATTGTTTGCCGATATTTATCATCCATACCGTCCCGCTTTTCGAGAATATGCAGTCTTTTTTCATGATGAATTGGAGATAAAAGATAAAAATGGCAACCAACCAATGGATCCTCATACAGGACTTCCTTCTGCTACAACAGGGATTAGTTATCGTTCAGAACCAATGAGAAACCGTTTACCGCTGACGGAAGAAGAAGGAGATATGGCAGAAGATATTTCTATGAGTTCATGGGTCTATGGAGATCCAGCACCTCCGATTTTAAAAGCCTATGTTGGAGATCCAGCAAAGATACGATTGATTCATGGAGGAGTCAAAGAAACCCATGTCTTTCATCTTCACAATCATCAATGGAGATTGGATGGAGACAATCAAAATTCAACCATTATCGATTCCATTTCCATTAGCCCACAAGAATGTTATACCCTTGATATTTTACATGGGGCAGGAAGTTTAAATGGTATGATAGGGGATGCTATTTTTCATTGCCATCTATATCCACACTTTCATGAAGGAATGTGGACGCTTTGGAGAATTTATGACAAACTAGAAGATGGAAATGGTACATTGCCAGATGGAACAAAAATTCCGGCATTAATACCATTAAAAGATCGAAAAGCACCACCGAAAAAAGATGATAAACATCCAGGGTATCCAAATTTTATTAATGGAACATTTGGAGAGCGCCCATTACAGCCACCATTAGGTATTTTAAATGAAGATGGAAGTAATAAAATAGAGCCGACAGATTTAGAGAGAGAAAATTTTGTAACACATTTTGAACCAGGAGCCCTTTATACCGACACTTGTCCTTGCCATGTGGATCAACAAGAGGAAAGTATCCAAGAAGATTGTATGGAAAAGGAAACATCGGTAAAGGTATTTGAACTGGCAGTTGTTCAAGCAAAAGTCACTTATAATAAATATGGATGGCACGATCCACAAGGAAGATTTTTTGTGTTAAAAGAGGAATTAGAACGACACGGAGGATTAGAAAGCTATATTGAAAAAGTGGAAAAAGAAGAGATTCAAGTAGAACCACTTGTGATTCGGGCTAATGCAGGTGACTGTATCGAAATTAGAATGACCAACTTATTGCCTGAATATTTAGAAGAAAGCCCATTTCAAATGCGCACGAAGACGGATATTGTAGGATATCATATTCATTTAGTAAAGTTTGATACCATTGTATCCGATGGATCGGCCAATGGATGGAATAATATTGCAGGAGCAAGGCAGTATGAAACATTGATCGAACGATTTTTTGCAAATACTGAGTTAAAAACTGTATTTTTCCATGACCATCTATTTGCAAATTCCCATCAACAACATGGAGTATTTGGAGCTCTTATTGTGGAGGAAGCAGGAGCTACTTTTCATGATGTGAAAACGGGAGAACCTTTAAAATATGGAACAAAGGCAGTGATTAAGAAAAAAGATGGAACATCGTTCCGAGAATTTGCACTATTTGTGCATGATTTCGCCTTGTTGTTTGATAAAAACAATCAACCATTAAATCCACCAGAAGTAATGGGTTCTCATGACGATCCAGGAGTGATGGGAATTAATTATCGGTCAGAGCCAATGAGAGAGCGTTTAAAAGAGCACGATGATCCTGCCTATATTTTCAGTTCCCTTGTTCATGGGGATCCATCGACGCCTATTTTGGAAACTTATCCAGAAGATGAGATGGTCATTCGTCTTTTGGATGGTGCCCATGAAGAACAGCATAGTTTTAACTTAACAGGAATGTCATGGAAAAAAGAAATCGAAGACAATAAGTCATTAGAAGTAGCTTCACAAACTATTGGAATTTCGGAAGCATTTAATATTCGGATTGAGAAATCCTATGATGCAGGGGATTATTTATATTATTTTGGAGGAATCGATGATGCATGGTTAGGGCTTTGGGGAATTATAAGAGTATATAAGGAAGAAAGAGAATGTTTGAAACCTTTGTGTAAAGGGATAAAACGCATAGCATCCTTGCCACCATGTCCAAACAATCATTCCAAAATTCGAAAATATGAAATTGCAGCTATCCAAAAAAAGGTGGAATATAATGGATATGGAGATCATGACCCAGATGGCCTTATGTTTGTACCATTAGAAGATATGGATCAAGCGTTATGTGGAAACTATAATCCAAAACCACTTATTTTACGTGCCAATGCAGGAGAGTGGATTGAAGTGACACTTCATAATTTCTTTGATCCGTCAAGACCAATTCCGTATTATGATTATCCAAGAGTTCCATTGGATAAGAAGCATACACCTTCGATGCGAGTATCGTTAAATCCTCAGTTTCTACACTACGATCCAATTAGTGATTCTGGAATTAATATTGGATATAATAGTCAGGAACAAACGGTTGGTGTTGGAGAAAGTAAAAAATATTTATGGTATGCCAATCAAGAATATGGATGCTGTTTGATTCAATCATTTGGAGATATGAGAAATCATCGTTATCATGGATTATTTGGAGCAATTGTAATTGAGCCAGCAGGAGCTAGATGGTATAAAAACTTTTCCTTAGCAAAAGGTAGTTATGAGGAAGAAGCTGTCATTGTTGCGCCAGGAACGGAAACGTTCCGGGAATGTGTTTTATTTATTCAAAATGGAATTCGTATGCTTGATAAGGATGGGAAGTTAATACAAACGGCAAGAGGAGAAGAAGATGAGGAAGTAGATGCAGAAGATACAGGAGAAAAGGGATATAATTATCGTTCCGAGCGATTTGCAAATCGATTAAAACGCGATCATAGAATTTCAAAAATATTTAGTAGTAAGATTCATGGGGATCCAGCGACTCCTATTTTTAAAGCCTATACAGGGGAAAGAGTGATATTTAGAGCTATGATGCCAGCAGATAAGCCAAGAAATGTAGGTTTTTGTATTCATGGTCATGAGTGGAACAAGATAAGGGAAGTAGAGTCCGAAGGAAAACCACATTCTATGCAAGGAGCCATTAGCATTGGAAATACGTTTAATATGGATTTAAAAGAGGGAGCTTCTTGTCCAGGCGATTATCTATACCGTTCGGGAAGTCTAAAATGGGATGTAGAATCAGGAATGTGGGGAATTTTTAGAGTCTTAAAACAAGGAATTCGAGGAAAATGTAATCAAGTTTGTAAAAGGGCGTTAGAATGTTTGAGTAGAAAATAAATCGGTGTGTGTGTTAGGTAAAAGTGCTACGCCGCCCGCGAATATGAGAAACTTACGAAGTAAGCCTTTTAGTGTATACAGATAAAAAGGTTTAATTATGTAAACGGTTCGTGGGCGGCAAAGTGTGGAATAATATTGTGAAATCGTATAAAATATGATAAAATTATAAAATAAAGATAGTTAAATTTAGAATTTAACAAAAGAAGAAGGAGAGGAGAAAAGCGATGAGACAGAGAAATTTAGCTCTTTGTATTATTTTTTCGATTATTACTTGTGGGATTTATGAGCTTTATTGGATTGTTTGTGTAACCGATGATGCCAATGAGCTATCAGAAAATCCAAATTATGCATCGGGGATTTTAGCATTATTATTAACGATTATCACTTGCAATATTTATGGTTTATACTGGGCATATCAAATGGGAGAAAAGATTGATATTGCAAAACAAAAGAGAGGAAGAACTTCGAGCAATAGTGGAATTTTATATTTAATTCTTCAGCTGATTTTTCCAATTATTGGATTAGTATTAATGCAAAATGAAGTAAATCAATTGCTTGATGGAGATTCTTCATGGAACAGAGTTCAATATTAAATGGAATAAAAAGGGCAGTTCTAGTCAGCATAATCGGACTAGGATATGCCTTTTTTGTTCAAAAAACAGGATATGCCATTCCGTGTCTTTTTTATAAAATAACAGGATTTTATTGTCCTGGATGTGGTGTATCAAGAATGTGTCTTGCTTTATTAAAGGGAGATATAAAGTCTGCATTTTACGCCAATCAGATGATTATGATTTGTATTCCTATTTTACTTTTCATAGGGATAAAGTCCATAATTGAAATAAAGAAGTATGGAAAAATAAAGAAGAAACAAAAAGATATTTTATTGTGGTGCATGGTAATTGGATTTGTTATTTTTGGAGTGCTAAGAAATTTGCCTGAATTTTCTTATCTTGCACCAAGGTAAAGGAACTTCCGATGTATATTGGTAGAAATTTTATCTGATAAAATGGCTGTTGGAAAAGGAACTGTTTTCTCAGAAAAAGAGCAGTAATAAAA
>UQVN01000107.1 GCA_900544525.1 uncultured Eubacteriales bacterium | reverse complement strand
GGAATATTTTGTTTTTCTAAATATAAAATATCCTTTCGTTCTTTTTGACTTAAATAATAATCTCCCTCGGTTCTATGACGATCTTTTCCTTCTCCAGAAATACGACTAATTACATAAATAGCAGCCTCTGCTCCCTTTATATCACTTTCTGTAATCATTCTTCCTTCTGGCATTACAAATGGATTTTCGGCATAAGCATCAAATGGATTATCCACTGTTTTTGCTACATTTAAAACGAACTCTTTCCATTCATCTCTTGCTTGATTATAATAATCTGAATAATCTTTTAACCATACTTCACTAGTAATAGTAGCTCCGCTTTCTTTTAGCCCTCTATAAATTGAAACATTTTCTCTATTATTAACATCACCAGAGCCAATACCACCTTTTACTGTCTTTTCTGCACCAGTTCCAAAAAGTGCAATTGATGCAGATTTTTTTAAAGGAAGCACTCCTTTATTTACTAAGAGAACAATTCCTTCTTCTGCTGCTTTTCGTGCCAATTGACTATGTAAAATTTCCCTCTCTGAAACCTCTTCCTTTAACGTTCCACTATGAATCCATTTTCTCTGTGTCATATGTATTTCCTTTCTAACCTCTTTTATAATATTTCTTTTATAAATTTAGAAAACCTCCTCAGCAATTCTTTCTAAAATAAAAGATATTCTTTGGAGGTTTTATGTAACGCAATCTATGATTACTATCATTATTAATTACTCTTTGACACCACCAAGTGTAATACCAGCTATAATATACTTGGAAAGAATTAAATACGCGATAATAATCGGTACAATTGCTACCATAATCATCATATAAATTTTTCCCATATCAAAACTCATATAATCTGCTCCTCTAAGAGTTGCAACTAAAATAGGTACTGTCATTTTATCTTTTGATTGAATAATTAATGCTGGTACAAAGTAATTATTCCAAGAACCAACAAATGTGAAAATTGCCTGCACTGCAATTGCTGGCTTCATAATTGGAATAACAATTTGATTAAACGTCCTAAATTCTCCTGAACCATCAATTCGTGCTGCTTCTATTAAAGCTAATGGAAGCGAAGATTGTAAATAACTATACATAAAATAAAAAACGGCTGGTGATGCAATAGATGGAATAATAAGAGGAAGTAAGGAATCATACATCCCCATATTTGTTACTAATCTTAAAAATCCCATTGCTGTTACCTGTGTTGGCATTACGAGAATTGCCATAATAAAAGTAAAAGCTGCCTTTTTTAATTTAAAATCATAGGCATATAACCCATAGGCTGTTAATGATGAAAAATAAGTACAGATTGCTGCAGAACAAGTAGAAACAATCAAACTGTTTAAAATTCCTTTAAACATCGGGAAACTTCCATCATTTGCAACACTCTTTAGATTTTCCAAAAAGTAATTTCCTGGTAACGCTGAAAAACCTTTCTGTAAATCTGCATGTGATCTCGTTGCATTGACAATCAATATATAAAAGAAAAATAAACACAAAAATGATAAAAGAATGAGTACAATATGTGCGAAAATACTTCTCACACGATTTACTGATTTTGAGTTCATATTATTATTACCCCTTTCTTTTTTCTGCTTTTGCTTTTTTCTTAGCAGCACGTTTTGAACCATCTGGATCATTATCATTTGTCATTTTATATACAATAAAACATAAAATACCACTAACAATGAATAAGTACACAGATAATGCTCCCGCCATACCATAGTTTTTACTCTTTAAGTGGCTATTCAAAAACATAATTAATGTCATAGAGGTACGATCTGGGTTTCCTTGTCCATTTGTCAAAATCTGTGGAACATCAAACATTTGGAGTCCACCAATGATAGATGTAATTAAAGTATAAGCAAGAATTGGTCTTATCAATGGTAAAATAATATAGAAAAATCTCTTTATGCTATTACAACCATCAATTTCAGAAGCCTCAAAAATATCATTACTAATTGCCATAATGGCTGCCATCAACATAATCGTTGTATTACCAAACCACATTAAAAAGTTCATTAGCCCAACAAGACTTCTCGTTCCTAATACAGAACCAAGGAAATCAATTGGTTCTTTAATAAAACCAATTGATTCTAAAATAGAGTTAATTGGTCCATTGGTAGAAAATAATGCAAAAAATAACATTGCAAAAGCAGATGCCATAATTAAGTTTGGTAAATAAATTACAACTTTAAAAAACTGCTTTCCATGAATTTTTAAACGTAAATCAGAAAACCAACAAGCTAATACCAACGCTACTACAACCTGTGGTATAAACCCAATTATCCATAAGATAAGAGTGTTTCCAGCATACTTGAGCATATCAGATCCTAGTAAACTTTTATAATTTTCCACCCCAATAAAATTAGGTCCAATTTCTTTAATCCCTGAACGATAATATTCAAAAAAGCTATATCGAATTGTATCTAATAGCGGAATGAATGAAAAGATAAAAAAACATAAGAAAAATGGAAGAATAAATAAATATCCCCATTTTCCGTAGCTGATACTTTTACGCTTTTTATTCATAAAAATATGGCTCCTTTCTTTTCTGACTGTATTTGTAGGGTAGTGACTCCCTCACAAATACAGTCCATTGCTCGAATCTACTCTGCCCATTGAATTTCTGTAATGTCTGGATAACGTTCTTTGATTGCAGTTTCAAAATTTGATTTTGCTTTATCAAAGTCAATTTTACCTTGTAAATAATCTCCAAAGGAATTCTGGATTAATTCGACACAACCTTGATCGTATGCAGAAAGAGGTGCGATTTTAATATTTTCTGCAACTGGTGCAAAATATTTATATGCGTTTTGTCCCCCAAGGAAATCAGAAGCAAAGTTTGTATCGTCAGTAGCTGCTTCTTGCATACCACTTTGTGTATTTGTAAAATCTGAATACTCTTTAGAAATTTTAAGTAAATTATCTTTATTTGCTGTCAAAGCTAAAATAATATCTTTTACATGTTCTGGATTATCTGTTCCCGTAGCCGCATGAATATAAGATCCTCCCCAGTTATATTCTTGTGGTGGATTTGTAACTGCCCATGCTCCATCTTCTCCATCCCAGTTAGGATTCAATGTGAAGTCAATTCCCCATGCCGGAAGTAAAAATGCAAACACTTTAGAAGAAGAGCTCATGGCTTTATTCCAATCATCATTCCATTGACCTTTTACCGTTTTATCAAAATATCCTGCATCTAACCATTCTTTTGAATCATTTACCCAATCCATAATTTTTTGATCTACTTTAACAACACTTTCTCCTGTTGTTACCCAAGGTTGTTCAATGCTATTACCATAGAGGCGGAATGTATCTGCATAGGAAGAAAATGTATAATATCCTTTTGCTTTCAATTCTTCAGCAGTTCCTTTTAATGTATCCCAATCTTTTACTTTTTCTCCAATCACCTCTGGATCATCTGTTCCAAATACATCTTTGGCAATATCACGACGATATACAAGAAGCCCCGGACAACATTGCCATGTAGAACCTCTTTGTACCCCATTTTGATCCGATGCTGTTGTTTTAGTAAATTCATATTGATCTGTTAAATCTTTGCTCGGATCGATTCCAAGTTCTTCTAAAGGCATTGCAACTGCTGCATCTGCATCTGAATATTTATATACATAGTCTGTTTCTGATAAGAAAATATCAACCTTATCGTCTGGTGCTGCATCTGCTTGATTTAAAAGAGCTTCATCAAGTTTTTGTTGATATACTCCATCTTGATTTGGATTAATAATCCAGTGAATTTCTGTTCCATCTTTTAATGTTGTCACCGTTCCATCCTTAGATGTCTTTTCCACTTCTGGATAGATGGCTTCTACACGCGTACGAAATTCATCATTCCATGAATAAATATTAATAACTTTTCCTTCCTCTACTGTCGCAGAATCTGAACTTGGTGAACTTCCACATCCTGATAACAGTCCAGTTGCAGTTACTGCTGCTAACAATACAGCCATTGCTTGTTTTCTCATAAAAAATCCTCCTTACATTTATTTTTCATATTTTGTTTTGGCAAGCGCCTGATAGTAACCAAATTATAACAAACTTGTTCTTTTGGATATATTATAATTTCTCAAAAAATATCAGAATCATGACACGTTTTTTTATGTCATAATTCTGATATTTTTTGTTGTTTTCTATTTTACCAAAAAAATAATCTTCTGTATAATTTGCCACATAAATAAAAATAATTATGAAAGGAGAATTCGTTTTGAAACCTTTACGCTTTATTGATCAAAATGGTACTTTTACCATTAACAATCCTGAAAATACAAGTTATCTCTATTTTCCTTTAGCTTCAGAAAAGGGATTAAAAAGCTCTATTACCCCAAATGGTGGTGGAGATATTAAATTAGATCAAAGTACTTTCTTATTAGAACCAGTGAGTTCAGAAAGTCTTCATAATAATCGTTCATCAAGAAATTTCTGGATTACAGAAGATCACAAATCCGCTTATTCTATTTTTGGCACTTCTGCTGAACAAGAATCTACAAAATTTTCTTCTCAACAAGATAGCTCAGAATTAACGGCTGGCTTTATGTGGCAAACATTACGACGTGTATCCAAACAACTTTCCCTCTCTTCAGAGGTCACTTCTTTTATTCCAAAAGATGCGAATGTAGAAATTTTATATATAAAAATCTCTAATGATTCTAATGCTACTCGTACATTCTCTTCTTATACAGCAATTCCTATTTATGGAAGAGGGGCTGATAACATACGCGATCATCGTAATGTAACTTCTATGTTGCATCGTATTAAAACAACAGAATGCGGTGTTTTTGTTTGTCCTACTATGACTTTTGATGAACGCGGACACCTACCAAATCATAAAATCTACTATGTAGCTGGTTTTACTGGTGAAGGAAATACTCCTAAAACTTTTTATCCTACTGTTGAATCTTTTATTGGAGAAGGTGGCACTTATACTCATCCTCGTGCTGTCTATGAAAATATACGAGGTGTATCATCAGACAAACAATATGCTGGTACAGAAGCGATGGGAGCTTTTTGTTTTGAAGAATTTACTCTTGCTCCTAATGAAAAAAAAGATTTTATTGTTCTTCTTGGCATCGAGGAAAGAGAAGAAACAATTACTTCTCTTTTAGAAAAATATAATCATAGAGATAAAATCAAGGTGGCATTATCTGAAACTCAACAATATTGGAATAAAAAAGTAAATGTATCTTTCTATACAAAAGATCAAAATTTTAATTCTTTTATGAAATGGGTAAGTTTCCAACCTTTTTTACGCCGTTTATTTGGCTGCTCTTTCCTTCCTCATCATGATTATGGAAGAGGGGGACGTGGTTGGCGCGACCTTTGGCAGGATTGTCTTTCTCTTTTACTAATGTCACCACAAGATGTTGGAACAATGATTGTTAAAAATTATAGTGGTGTACGCATTGATGGTACAAATGCCACAATTATTGGCGACGGTGATGGTAATTTTTTATCAGATCGAAATGGTATTTCTAGAGTATGGATGGATCATGCTCTTTGGCCACTAATGACAACAAAACTTTATATCGATCAAACAGGAGATATTGAAATTTTATTAAAACAAGCTCCCTATTTTAAAGATGCTCAAATACAACGAGGAACAGAAATCGATTCCTTATGGGACTATCATTTAGAAAACTTACAACGTACAGATAATGGCGAAATTTATACTGGAACAATTTTAGAACATCTATTAATTCAACAATTAACCGCGTTTTATGATGTTGGTCTCCATAATATCTACCGTTTGCGAAATGCTGATTGGAATGATGCACTAGATATGGCCTCTGAATACGGAGAAAGTGTAGCATTTACTTATGCCTATGCTGGAAATTTATTAGAACTTGCCACTATGCTGCGACTTTTAGATAGCAAATATCCAAATCAAACAGTTGAACTTTTAGAAGAAATTCAACCTTTACTCAATAATGATCTTGCTCTCTATAACAATATCGATAAAAAACATAAAATTTTATTTGATTATACTTGTTCTTGCAAACATAACATTAGCGGAAAACGAATAAGTTTTTCACTTCAAACACTCGCTTGTAACCTTGTAGAAAAAGCAAAATGGTTAAAGGAATTCTTACGAAAAAATGAATGGCTTAATATTTCAGAAGAAGAAGGCTGGTTTAACAGCTACTATGACAATCATAGTCATAGAGTAGAAGGGATGCAAAATAACCACGTGCGTATGATGTTAACTGGTCAAGTATTTGCAATTATGAGTGGTACTGCGACAGAGGAACAAATTGAAAAAATCACAAAAAGTGTTGATCACTATCTCTATAAAAAAGAATGTGGTGGTTATCGCTTAAATACTAATTTTAAAGAATTAAAATTTGATATGGGACGCATGTTTGGATTTGCCTATGGCGAAAAAGAAAATGGTGCTGTTTTCTCCCATATGGCTGTTATGTATGCCAATGCTCTATACCGACGTGGTTTTGCTGTAGAGGGTTGGAAAGCATTGAGTTCTTTATCAAATACTGCTTTAGATTTTGATACAAGCCGTATCTATCCTGGAATCCCTGAATATTTCCGCCTTGATGGAAGAGGTATGTATCACTATTTAACTGGCGCTGCTAGTTGGTTTATGATGACTATGATAACAGAAGTATTTGGAGTAAAAGGTTCTGCTGGTAATTTAATTTTATATCCCAAATTGCTATCTGAGCATTTTGATGAAAATAACACCGCTTCTATTTCCATTACTTTTGCAGAAAAACAATTTAAAGTTATTTATGAAAATATTCATAAAAAAGACTTTCCTATGTACACGATAGAATCTGCATCTTACGATACAAATACGATATCAACAATTGAAGATTCTTATGTAACACTCTCTCGTGAAACAATTAAAAATCTTTCTGATGAAGAACATATTATTACTGTAAAATTAATCTAATTGACAAAAGAAAGGACATACTACAATGAAATATGGATATTTTGATGACTTAAATCGAGAATATGTAATTACACACCCTAATACTCCTGCTCCATGGGTCAATTATCTAGGCTCTCCCGAATATGGTGCTATTATTTCTAACAATGCTGGTGGGTATAGCTTTGCAAAATCTGGCGCTAATGGCAGAATTCTTCGTTATGTTTTCAATAATTTTGATCAACCGGGACGTTATCTCTATTTACGTGACAATCAATCTGGAGACTATTGGTCTGCTTCTTGGCAACCTGTTGGTAAAGATTTAACAGATTATAAGAGTGAATGTCGTCACGGAATTGGATATACTAATATAAAAGCAACATATAGTGGCATTTCTTCTGAAGCTATTTATTACGTTCCCCTTGGAAAAACTTATGAAGTTTGGGGACTTTTTGTAACAAATAATTCTCAACTCCCAAGAGAACTTACACTCACTGGATATGCGGAGTTTACCAATCATTCTAATTACGAACAAGATCAAGTAAATCTCCAATATTCACTGTTTATTAGTAGAACTTTATTTGAAAACAATCGAATCACACAACAAATTCATGGCAATTTAGATGCAATTCCTAGCAATACACCTGTCGATGAAAAGAATGTTACAGAGCGATTCTTTGGTCTTGCTGGTGCTAACGTTTCTTCTTATTGTGGAGATAAAGAGCATTTTCTTGGAAAATATCACGGATATCATAATCCTATTGGAGTTTCTTCTGGTGATCTTGGAAATACTACAAGCTATAATGAAAATTCTTGTGGAGCACTTTCTTGTAAACTCTCTTTACAACCCGGTGAAACAAAGACTATTGTATTTTTATTAGGGATGAAACAATCAAAAGAAGCCGATTCTATTATTGCCTCTTATAACAATACAAAAGCTACCATTCAAAAAGAAATCAATGAATTAAAAGCTGACTGGTATCAAAAACTTGATAACTTAAAAGTGACAACTCCAAGTCCTGAATTTAATACTATGATTAATACATGGAATGCTTATAATTGCTTTATGACTTTTATTTGGTCACGTGCAGCCTCCTTCATCTATTGCGGTTTACGTAACGGTTATGGATATCGTGATACTGTCCAAGATATCCAAGGTATTATTCATCTTGCTCCTGAAATGGCAGTAGAAAAAATTCGTTTTATGCTTTCTGCTCAGGTAAATAATGGTGGCGGTTTACCACTTGTAAAATTCACTCATAACCCAGGACATGAGGATACTCCTGATGATGCTTCTTATGTTCAAGAAACTGGACACCCTGCATATCGGGCTGATGATGCCCTTTGGCTCTTCCCAACCGTTTATAAGTATATTGCAGAAACTGGAAATAAAGAATTTCTTGATGAAATCATCCCTTATGCCAATAAAGAGGAAGACAGTGTTTATAATCACTTAAAACGTGCAATCAACTTCTCTTTTGAACATTTAGGACCTCATGGTTTACCTGCTGGACTTTATGCCGATTGGAACGACTGTCTCCGTCTTGGTGCTAATGGAGAATCTTCTTTCGTTGCACTACAATTCTATTATGCAATGACAATACTAAAAACATTTGCAGAATATAAAAAAGATGAAAATTATATTGCTTATTTAAATGAAAAACAAGCAGAAATTGAAAAGAAAATTCAGGAACTTTGCTGGGATAATGATCGCTTTATTCGTGGTTATACTGAATCAGGAGAACGTATTGGAGCTGCAGCTGATCCAGAAGCTAATCTGTGGCTTAATCCTCAAAGCTGGGCTGTTATTAGTGGATTAGCAAAAAAAGAACAAGCTGATGCTGCACTTAATAACGTTTATAAACGCCTCAACACAGAATATGGTGCTATTTTAATGGATCCTCCATACCATGCTCACGCATTTGATGGTGCACTCGCCGTAATTTATAATCAAGGAACGAAAGAAAATGCTGGCATATTCTCTCAATCTCAAGGTTGGTTAATTCTTGCTGAAGCTTTGTGTGGTCACGGCGAACGCGCATTTACTTACTTTATAGAAAATGCTCCTGCTGCTCAAAATGATAAAGCCGAAATCAGACAATTAGAACCTTATTGCTATGGACAATTTACAGAAGGAAAAGCAAGTCAGCATTTTGGTCGTTCTCATGTACATTGGCTAACAGGAACTGCTTCTACTATCATGGTTGGATGCGTAGAAGGAATTCTTGGTCTTCGTCCAGACATGAATGGTATTGAATTATCTCCTTCCATTCCAAAAAATTGGGGAAAATTTGAAATTACTAAAAACTTCCGAAATAAAAAATTACATATTGTCGTAGAAAATCCAAACCAAAAAGAATCAGGATTCCAAAGATTAATTCTTAATAATAAAGAACTTGAAACAAATTATATTGATTTTTCTCTTTTACAAGATGAAAACGAAATTTTATTAGTTTTGTAAACGAATTCTATACTTCCATAAAAAAAGGACAAGTCTCTCAATCATATGAGAGCTGTCCTCTTTTTCTATTTTTTATTTTTCAATGTCCCATTGTACTGTATAATTTTGATCTCGATATTTTTTTGGTGTCATTCCTACAACTTCACGAAATTGCTGTATAAAATGGCTCTGTGAAGAAAAAGATAAACGATTCGCAATATCAATCATAGAACAATCGCTAAACCTTAACAAATTCTTTGCCATATTAATTTTTTTCTCACGGATATATGCACTCACTGAAGTCCCTGTTTCTTTCTTAAAAAGTCTTGATAAATAATTAGCAGAAACTCCCAATTCATCAGCTAAATCTTCAATCATAATACGTTCTTTTATATGGGAGTAAATATACTCCTTGCATGCATTAATATGCTTAGAATTTGTATTATTCCGAAAATATTTTCTCATTTTTTCAGTATAATCCATTACCATTTCATCATGTAAATTATGAACTTCTTCTACCGTATGAATATTATCCAATTTTTGTATGTAAAAATCACTCAATCGAAATGCCTGCTCTAATTCCATACCATTCTGTCTACAAAGGCGAGTGATCATTGCTGTGGTAATGACAAAATGATACTTGAGATTTGTCACAGGATTTTTTGATAATATTCCTACTCCTTCTGTTTTCACAAACATTCCTTGTTCACAATTTTTTCTCACAGCATCCACATCACCATGAGCCACCGCATGATAAAATCGAAACTCTTCTGTAGGTTCTCTATGTTCTATTTCATCAATCTCATCTTCTGCTTCTAAAATAAGCCATTCATCTTGGTATGTCATGTTAAAGACCTCTTTTTTCATTCAATTGTATCATTTTACAAATTTTATCCATCTAAACTA
>UQVN01000106.1 GCA_900544525.1 uncultured Eubacteriales bacterium | reverse complement strand
TTGGGAGTTATCAGAATTATTGTTCCATCTTATCAAAAAAGAGACTGTCACCTCACAATTGTTTAATCGTTAAAGTGACAGTCTTTTTTAGATGATTTTATATTTGGAGTTTATTCTATATTTATAAATTTTTGAAGAAAAGCAACTCGTTGATTTATTAAATCTTTTACCAGATTACTGCTTACTGCAATATCATAACCATGCATTGTATTTTGGGTTTCATGAATTTCTACATATACTCCAGCATTTTGCATAGCCTCCGCATACGATATGCCTTCATCGTGTAGACAGTCGTATTCTGCGGTTTCTACATAAGCAGGTGGCAGTCCTATTAGGGAATCTGATTCAATAGGAGAAAGATATTTTATGTCTACTGACGAGTTATTATTTACATACATATCAAAATATTTTTTCATATCCTTACTGTTGCACATTGGTGTATTCGTATATTTTTGATAGCTATGGGTTTCCATTCTTCTGTCTATCACTGGATAAAGGAGCATTTGTGCCATAGGTATCTGGATACCTCGATCACGAGCCATCAGGCACAAAACAGTAGCAAGATTCCCGCCTGCACTGTCACCGCAAACCGCAATTTGTGTAGGATTAATGTTTAAAGAATCCGCATTGTGAAGAATCCAATGATAGGTTCTAAAACAGTCTTCTGGTGCAGTAGGATATTTATATTTGGGAGCTAATCTGTAATCTAATAATATAGTTTTCCATCCCAACTCTTTTGACATATTTCTGGCAAGAGAGAAATGGTGGGGAGCCGCATTGTAAACAAATCCACCTCCATGAAAAAAGAGGAGACAAGGAGTTGTTTTATTAGCGTTTATGGGAGTGTACATTAATGCTCGAAGGTTACATCCATCTTTGGCAGGAATAGTAAGTTGAGAGACAGTAACATCGATATCAGACTTTTCACGTATGTATAGTATGCCCATAAGTTTTTGAAGAAATGGGATAACAAATGGAATAACAGGCATATTTTGTTTTTCATAATTTTTTAAATCTGGATGAAAGTTATATTTTATATGGTTCATAGTAATATCTCTCCTGGGTGTTTTTTATACTATAACTTACTAGGGCATGGATTGCAAACGAAAGAGCTGTTCTATTTGTTTGCAACTTTCTTCATTTTTTTATAAACGAAGAATAGATATGTGCAATGTAGCAGAGTAACAACAATAATAGGTAACATTGCTTTTGTAATTCCAAGAACAATACTGTTTATTAATGCGTAAATGTGAAGGAAGATAGGTATCAAAAACATGAGACGGTCACGTTTTTTATCGTATGGCTGATCGTATTTTGCAAATTTAAACATAATGAAAAAGCAGACAATATAGTTAAAACAAAGCATGAATAATTCAGCAGTTTTTGTGTTCATTTTAAAGAATGGTACCATGTAAAGTAAGAACTGATTGATTGGACTTGCTAATAATATAACAGTAACCAGAATAGATACAAATGGATATACATATCCAATCCATTCCTTTTGATATTTATAATATAGATAACGTCCGACTTGTACACACATCATAAAGAACAGTACCATTGTTAACCAACCAGAAAAATTGAAGAAAGGAATATCTACAAATCCGCCTTCGTAATATTTTACCCAATTCCATTGTCCTTCTAAAGAACCAGAAAAATTGTGAATGTCAAAAACGGAACTTGGATCCAGTGTCATATCCTGAATAGAAGCTAGAACACCAGCACCAAATGGAAGTGCCCAGCAAGGGACGTTAATTCGTTCCATAAGCAGCATGACGAAGTAAACAATGACTCCTTCGATAAAAAGAATGGCAAAAGGAACTTTGCCAAACATCATAATTCGATTTACACTGTAATCATAGATACCTGCCCATACACCGATATTTTCAAAGATACCAGCTGTCAGAACATAGCAGAATAACTCTAGCATTCGATGAATGGCATTTTTTTCTTTTGAAATATGTACAATGCAAATGATAAATAAAATAGATGCGATGATTTCATTAATAAACCAACTGATAGGTGTGTCAAAAATCATAGTGTTGTCTCCTTTATATTTTGTTCTAATGTTGACACGTGTCTATATTATGATTATAATCGGATTAAAAAAGAGAAGCAATATATGAAAATAACTTATACATTTTTCAAGAATGTGTCAAAGTAGGTAGGAGGATTGTGATGTACGAAGGTAAAAATCCGAAAGCACTATTATCAATTAGTTTGATAACAGAAGCGTTTATTAGGGAAATGCATCATAAGAAATATGAGGAAATTAATGTAAAAGACCTATGTAAAGAGGCTGATGTGTCAAGGCAGACTTTCTATAATATCTTTCGTACAAAAGAAGATGTACTGCGGAAGTGTATTGATAATATCTTTGATATGATTCTGAATCAGCGTGCAGACACAGTAGATGCGATAGAATCCATTCACATTTTTGTAAAGACATTTTATGAAAATCGAGATTTTATGGATTTACTGATTCGGAATCATCTAGAAAAAATTTTGACAGAGGAATTTGTTTTTGCTATTTCAGGGTTATCAAAAAGTATGGAAAATTCTCAGAGAGAGCATTTGGACTATCAACTTGCGTTTTATGCAGGAGGTTTGACTCAGATACTCATTCATTGGATGAAGGATGAAGAGCGTGTTTCTTCTGATGAGCTAATTCATATATTAGCTCACTCGATCCAATTGCCTTATTTTTAGTTGTCAAGCATCCAAGTAAAGGTTTATTAAAGAATAATAGTTCAATAGATTTTTTAGTATGTAGGGATAGAGGGGATGTGATGTTACCTCCAGATTTTCTTATTGGTAGTTAGTGGCACATTGGTAGGTGTTTTATCTTGGGGGATAGAACCTACCAGTGCCTCTGTGGATTTTTCACAAGTGAAAGAACAGTTTCTGTCCCTTTTAACCTATGTATCTATCTCATCTGTATTAGCACAACTGGTTATAATATCGAGTAATTATCCACTTATATAGAATTTAAAAAGATCTGATTAAAACAGGATAGTTCGTCATACATAATACCATGACCAGAGTTTTCTAGTTGATAAAGTGTGGATCCCTTTATTTGTTCATGTTGAATGCGGACTAAATCGTTTGGCACTACTTGATCTTTTTTTCCATGAATAATAACAGTTGGAACATGAACAGCCATAAGATCCCTTCTTCCATCCTCATCTCTAAGGGAATAAGCAGACTTTACCGTGCCGATTCCGGAAGCGGATAGAGCAATGTCCTCAAACCAATTTTTGGCGGCTTCACTCTGTGGAGAAGCAAAAAGCTGGTTATGACTAAAATCATAGGCTAGTTGAGGGCGGTCAGTAGAGGCTTGATCAATCAGATCCTCTACTGCATTTCTTGGAAGACCGTATGGAAATCCTGGACGCTGAATCCATGATGGTGCGGCAGCAGAGAGCAGCAGTAGTTTTGTCACACCATATCCGCAGTAGCGGTTCATATATCTTAAAACAATCGCTCCGCCCATAGAAAACCCGACAAGTGTTAAATTTGAAAGATTTAAGGCGGAGATGACACAATGAATATCATCAGCCATTTGGTTATAACAATAGCCTGTGGATGGGGCATCAGAGTTTCCAAAACCGCGTAAGTCAAGGGCGACAACCCGATAGCCTTGGTCGGTCATACACCGAATTTGATATTCATAAATTTTATGAGATAAAGGCCAGCCATGAACTAAAAAGACCGTTTTTGAGCCACAAGGATTATAATCATAGACTGCCAATTTCACTCCGTCTGTAGAAGAAATAAAAAACATAGATACCTGCCATATAGTTATCATTAATAATAGTATACTCTCAATTTAAAGAGTGTGTTAGAAAAAATTAAAAATGATGCTCTTTTTCTGGTAGATCGATAAAGTAGAAAACAATTGCCGCTAATAAGAAACAAGTGCCTAAAAACCAATAGAGCCTATCATATTCGGTAAAGCGTCCAGAAATATTGATAATGCCTCTTATAAGACATCCATTGATGAAAATAGCGATTCCAGAATTCCAAAGATTATAACTTCTTCGGCCAAGAGTTTTTGTAAATCCTTTATAGTAGGATAGCAAAGAGAGAAGAGTTCCACCGATAAGAGGAAATAAAAACATGGCTCTCATATAGGTAGAATGTTCTCCATAGCTATAATGTTCATAAATACGTGTAAAAATAATACAAAAAATAGAGATTCCGAAATAAAAAAGAGCAGTTTTTCTTAGGGGAATTTGTTTTTGCTTTGTATGTTGTTTAATATTTTGTTTAGTATCCAATGTATACAATATCACTCACCGACCTTTCTGAAATTTTCCTACCATTTGTAGTAGGATTATTAATGATCTGACCATTAAAATACATAGTAGAAGAACCACCGCCGTCTAGGTTATAGGCAGTTGAACATCCATATTCTTGCATGATGTCTGCTACTTCATATAAAGAAAGCCCTTCACTTTCGCTCGTTCTTCCATCCGATACTAAAACAATATAATGAAGAGAATCAACGATTCCGATAGCCGTTCTTGGGTTAGAAGACATAGCCCTTACAACTTCCTCATGTTCAGATACCGCAATTGTGCTATCCTTTATTAAAGTTGGGCCAAACGCAAACAGATTTGTAACACCATCTTGAAGGAGTTGGTCAGCACTTATTTGTGTCTCATCGATAATACCAAAAGTTCCATCTTGATAAATAACAAGATCTCCATAATCGGAATTGTCTCTTATCGTGTTTCGATATAAAACACCATTTTTTATGACATATCCTTTACTATTTGCACCGTAATAATCGCCATTAATTGCAAAAATAGCATTTTTTTCTTCGGCAAGTTCGGATGTTTTTTCTGTAATATTCGTACCGAATGTATTTTGTGCAAGAGCAGTTTTTAAATAATCAGCAGAAGACAAGGTAATATCGGCCACATAAATAGTAGTATCGTATTTTCGAAAAGTTTCTAATGAGATTTGAATGTTGTCATCTTGATAGGATGTTTCTGTGATTGTGGCATCTTGTGAACTGCTGTCGGTATCCGTATTGCTATTCGTATTGCTATCTGTATTACTATTAGTATTACTATCTGTATTTGTATCAGTATTCATATTAGTATCAATATCAGTAGTATTAGGATGTTCTGTCACTGAAGTAATCGCAGAAGGAATGATAAATGTTTTTAGCAGAACACCTGTATCTAACAGTAGTAGTAACAGGGAAAAGATGCCTGCATATACAAAAGGTTTTTTTAATCGTTTTATCATAGGATAAAGCCTCCTCTAAGATTGATTGGAATGCTGTTTTAGAAAGATAAAGTGTTTTTGAATGCTCCAGCTTAAGAGGAATAATAGTAATTCCGCAACAAGTTTAGCAAAATATAAATTGCCAATACCGAGTTGATTCAATAAAAGAATGATGCAAGTGTTTAACACTAAAATACTACAAGCTAAAAGAGCATATTTACTGCCTGTTGTAAAAACACTCTGGTTATCTTTAAAAACAAATTTTTTATTTAAGCAATAATTGACCGTGGCACTGCATAGTCTTGCTATTACGTTGGCTATAATAAGCCGGACTTCTGGTGGAATGGGAGCTAATAAG
The DNA here is from genome assembly GCA_900544525.1 of uncultured Eubacteriales bacterium. GTDB lineage: Bacteria > Bacillota > Clostridia > Lachnospirales > Lachnospiraceae > Scybalomonas. The sequence goes on along the minus strand of UQVN01000106.1, from coordinate 4,766 downwards.
AAAATTAAAAGGGCATATCCAATATAGTCCACACAAAATCCAATCATAGAAGACATAGCAAATTTGAAAATTTCTTTGTAAATTTTTATGGCATCTTTCAATGGATGAAAATGAGAAGAACGATTCCCATCAATATAAACGGTTTCAATCGGAACCCCTTTAATCGGAATTTTCTTTGCTCCTTCAAGAAGAACATTCATCTCATATTCATATCGTTCTCCTTTTATGGAACATAAAAATGGCAAAAGCTCTGTTGAAAATGCTCGAAGTCCACATTGGGTATCCTTTAATGATAGACCAGTAGAAAAGGAAAATACGTATTTTGTTATTGTATTTCCAAACCGACTTCGAAATGGAACGTTTCCCGTAAAATAGCGTTCTCCCGTGATCAAAGTATTTGGATTGTCTTCACAGGCTTTGCCTACTTTAAAAATATCAAGGGGAGTGTGTTGTCCATCAGAATCGGCAGTGATTACGATTCCTTCTCCAAGTGTGTTTTTTATGTTTGTGATATACGAAAAAGCGGTTTTTAATGCTCTACCTTTTCCATAATTTTGTTTATGGCATAATACCGTACTAAACTGACTAGCAGCTTCGAAAATAGGATTATAAGAAGACGCGCTTCCATCATTTACGACAAGAATCGTAAGAGATTTATATGATTGTAAATCTCTTAATAATTTTAACAATTTTTCATCTGGTTCATATGCGGGTATTACTAAATATCGCATGGATTTCCACCTCCTAAAGTGTATACAGTTTAACATGGCTACTTTAAATGAACTTAAAAATATTTTAAATTTGCATGGGATTGGGTAGAAAGGAAATAAGGTATAAATGAATTTGAAATAAAAGGAGCGCTTTGTATAGATAATATTCAGATAGACAGACGGTCTATGTAGAAAAATAAAAATATCATTTCTGGGAATACAAGGGTGTGTAAGAGCTTGGTTTATAGAGGGGAACAATAAATAGAAGAATAAATTATGAAGAACTTGTTGATAGAATGATTTATAAAGTTGGGGATAGAAAATTTGTTCGGTACCTATGGAGGAGAAAATAGAATTATGAAAACTAGCATCGAATGATATTCCCGTTTATCCCTTTTTTGTGGAAACAACAGAAAAGAGAGTTCTTATGAAAAAAGCCCCTACAAAACATATCGTTTGTACGGGCTAAATTAGTAGTGCATTTAGTTGTTGGCTTATTTTAATAACTTTGAAATCAATTCATCTGCTAAGTCATTGACTTCCACTGGCTTCATTTTTCTTGAAAAAATTCCTATAAATTTTAATAAAGGTACCATTTTGGATAAAGAGTCTTTGCGCCCATTTCCATAAACAAGAGTAGGTTCAACATAAGCCAATTTGTAATTGCTATGTTGGAGCATATCAATTACAGAAGACTTGCTATTGACAAATTCTTTCGGTCCCATAACACCTCCAATATATCCTAATCCTTTTACTGATTTTGCCTTTGCAATTTCTAACATCACTTGTGCAGGCAAAAAATTATATTTTCTGAGTTGTTCTTCGTCTTTGGTATAAACTCCAACACAATCAACAATATAATCTACCCGCTCTGGGAGAACAGCTTGGACTTGTTCTAGTTTAGTTGCGTCGGCTTTTAAATAGTGAATATTGGAATGGGATAATCGCCCTTTCCCTGAACGTGAAATAGAAAAAAATTCTACTTGCTGATCTCTTTTCAACCATTTTTCGATAATTGTACTTCCGATATATCCGTTACCGCCTAAGACAACTACATTTAAACTTTTACTTGGATTCATTTTTGTATCTCCGTTCTTTCTTATAAAAAGATTTTCTTGTTGATTTTGTCTGTGCTGGTTTCTCTTATATTCATTTCTTGCTGTGGGTTTCCGATAGCAACAGCAACAACAGGGAAGAAGCCATCTCTTATCGATAATTTTTCATAAATGCTACTAACTTGACTTAATACAAAAGGCACAGCATATAAATATACACTTCCTAATCCTAAATCCGTAGCACTAAGCATAATGTTCTCTGCGATACAAGAAGCATTGCACCAAGCAAGAGGTGCTTGTTCCGCATTTTCTTTTTTACCATTAATTAAAATAATCGTAGGCGCTTCATAAGCTGGATGTTCTCCCATAGCTGGCATAACTGAAGCTACTGTTTGCTCAATTTCAGCAATCATTTCTTTATTTTGAATAATGCAAAGTTCCACATCATCATAATTTCCCATAGATACAGGAGCAGAATTTGCTGCTTGTAAAAGAATGTTCAATTCTTCATCTGAAATTTGCTTTTTAGTAAATGCCCTACAAGATTGTCTTTTTAAAAGTATAACCTGTGTTTCCATATAAAATTTCCTCCTTGACTAATTAGTAGCATTATAATACCATGTATGAAAAAGGCATACAAGTACGCAGATTGAAGCGACTTAGTAGTGTCAATCATACTAATGGAGGATGTTCTTATGAAAGCAGATTTAAACGCAGAGCAATATTTGAAAAAAGTTTTATCAACAGAAGTTATTGACGAACAATGTCCTGTACATCGTACACTAAATATATTAAACGGAAAATGGAGAACACATATCATCTTCGAGTTATGTAAACAAGATTCTTTGCGCTTTGGGGAATTAAAAAAGGCAGTTCCAGCAATTACTAACTCTATGCTAACTTCCACACTTCGAGATTTGGAAAAGCTAGGAATTATTTATCGGGAGCAATTTAATGAAATTCCACCACATGTTGAATATTCATTAACAAAAAAAGGAAAAGAACTGATTCCTATATTTGTAGAAATATCAAAATGGGGGGAGTCAAATTTAGATTAGCTTTCATGGCATTCATTCCCTTTATTTCTCTTGATTACCCTAAAATTCCATACTCTTTAGAGGGTTGTGGGTAACTGGTTTTCACATCTGTTCTGCAGTATCGTGAGCAAGGCAAAGAACTTCTTACAAAACCTTGTTTATAATCTCACTTTCTTATTTGCGGTATACAAGTGTAACTTTCATCTGTTTCAAAACTATTAAAGCAAAATTATCTATGTTCATATATTAGCTCCACGATTCCATTGTAATTATTTGTCTTTATCAAAAACAATTTTTGCTCATTTTCAAGTTCTTCAAATAAACGAATTCCTTTTCCTAAAAGGGTTGGAATAACAGAAATATAATATTTATCAATCAGTTCTGCACGCATTAACTGACTAACGAGATTAGCACCGCCGCAAATCCAGATATCTTTACCATCGTTTGCCTTTAGCTCTTTTAACAGCTGCGTAGGATTTTCGTCGGTAAAGTGGATTTTTTCAGTGGACTTATTCTTGTTGTGCGTAATCACATAAGTAGTGAAATCGTCATACACCCATTCTGTCGGAGAAAGTTCTGTTACAACCTGATGATATGTATTCCAGCCCATCAAAATCGTATCAATATCTTTTACAAACTCGGAATAAGTATCGATATTTTCATTGTCATTACCTTGCCCGTTTAACCATTCAACACCACCATTATTGTCTGCAATATAGCCGTCAAGACTCATTGCAATAAATAAAACAGCTTTTCTCATTTCTATTCCTCCATCTGTTTCGAAAAAGTCGATTTTTGCTCTAATTCTTTTATAAAGCTCTTTTTGCCATCACAATATCCATCAATGTCATAAGGAAAAGCAAGCGCAAGCTTTTCTTTCAACTTGCCTTGCCAAATCATGGTATATTCCGTTTCTCCAGTAGCTTCATCAAGTTCTTCTGATAGTATCGAAAAACCCTCTCTGAAATAAAACGCAATAGCTCGCTATACCAATATTTTCAGTCTGAATGAAAAGGACAATAAAAAAACAGATACCCCTCAAGGACAGGTTATCTGCATAGTAATTTTGCTTATTCTTTTAGCACAGGTAAATATGGCTACAAAAAGGCATACCAAATCAATAGGCGTATAAAAACGCCTAAAAAGAGCCGGCTAAATGAAGCTATTCGCAAAAAAAATACAAAACCCATCACAATATGATGAGGACGAAATTCTTTCGTTCATTTTATTGCCCTATAATTAGCGAATAGACGACATCAAGCCACCTCCCTTTACTCATAAATATTTTTGAGTGTAACACAGAAAAGTTAAAAAGTCAAATCCGGCAAATTCTTGTGTGTTTTCAAAAAATAAGTAGCCTACTTCCTATTCAGAAGCAGACTGCCTAGACTTATACGAGAATAATCTCAGTATTCACAATTTCTTTTGCACACACCTGTATATTGTTTATTCTTTGCACTCATTCTAAGGCGTTTTCCGCCTTTAGCTTGCCACTTGTAAGCAACGAGATATAGATTGCCCTTTTATACTTTTAAGGAAAATCCAGAAAGGTATAAATCTCAAATAACATTAGCTAATAGAAGAATTAAAACCTTTGCATTCCCTTATGGTAAGGTTCATAGTGATATCTCTCCTGAGTATTTTTTAATACTATAACTTACTACGGCATAGATTCCAAATGAAACAGTTGTTCTGTTTATTTTCGACTTTTTTCATTTTTTTATAAACAAAGAACAAATAGGTGCAATGTAAAAGGAATGCAAAATTTAGAAAAACTAGGGATACCTCGTAAAGATATCGGCATGCTTTTGCCATTAGGCATGGAGACAAAAGTTGTAGTTAGAGCGAATTTGAGAAATTTAATAAATTTAATAAATATGTCGCATCAAAGAATATGTACACGATGTACAGAAAAGCAATCTTGTAGGAAGAAAACTAAAAAGAAACAATAGAAAAATAATAGG
>UQVN01000105.1 GCA_900544525.1 uncultured Eubacteriales bacterium | reverse complement strand
TAAGAAAAAGAAAAAATAAAAAAGATAGTCGTTAAAAAGGAACAATTGCAAGATAGATGAAAATCTATAGGAGCCGTTGTTCCTTTTTGTTCTGCAAAAAAATAGTTTTTGGATATTTATGGAAATTGAATTGACAGATACATTCAAAGAAGCTAGTATATAATAAAATGGGAGGTATTTGTTATGAAGAGAAAAAAATATATTTCTATTGGTGTTATTCTGTTGATTTTTATTTGTATTTTATCCCATTTTTTCTTTTTTAGGAAAAATTCAAAGTTCTATGTCTACCAATATGTGAAACATAGTCATGTAGGATTGGAACATTTTGCAGAGAATATGATGAAAGAGAACGATAATACAGAGCAGAAAACCTATCATAGCTGGGACGTTTCTGCATATGATACTGCCAATATGGTAGAGTTTGTAGTGTCGAGCTTTGGGCTTGGCTCATCTACTATTTACAAAGGTTTTTATTATTGCCCGAACGATGAACCTTTAGGATTTCAAGAAACAGATGTGGAATGGCAACCAGAAGGTGATGGCTGGAAGTGGGAAGAGAGTCAAGGAGATAACTTTGAATATACCGAAAAGATTATGGATAAATGGTATTGGTTTGAAATGCATTTTTAATAAGAATAAATTTTAAAATTAGCTTATTAGATGAGTGGCAAAATTAGAAATATATGGTATAATAAAAATAATGACTATTTCTTTTGTTATATGAAACGCATAAAACTTATCCTGTGTCATTTATGTGAGGCAAATTCAGATGGGAAAGGGATTTGCTTGTGAAAGAGAGATTTCCTTCATATAATAAGGAGGTAGCTTGGTGATCAGCAATCACAATGGACAATTACAACTAGAACAGAGAGTATAGGGAGGATACACATCATGGCAACAATTACAACATGCATCGATCAAGTTGCAACTGGGGAAAACATTAAAAACATGATAAAGCAAAGCGGATATACAGTAAAAGATATCCAAGCATTGTTAGGTCTTACATATCCTCAGACCATTTATAAATGGCAAAATGGAGAATCATTACCAGATTATGAGAATCTGTTTGCCTTATCTAAACTGTTAAATGTGTCCATCGAAGGACTGATTCAGCATAAATTTATTATTTCAGAAAATGAGAATGGACAGGAATTGAAAAAGGATGGAGAAAATCTGGTATACTTTGCGAATAGTCATGCAGCATAATAAAATAGATTAAAAATAAATAGGCTTATTGCCTTTGATAAAACGTCTGGAAAGTGTTTCTAGGCGTTTTTATTTTGCTTGGGGTTATTCAGCTCTCAATGGGAAGTTTTTAAAAAAGTTTAAATTATGGAACTGGTAGATAAAACAGAAAAAGAATTGCCTGAACAGGACGAGGATGTAGAGGGAACAGTATCAATAGGCTGAAAACAGTAAACGACTCGACATATAGGTTGGAAAAGTGATACCGACAATGGAATCGTTGCAAATTACTTGTATGCATGATTTGTTCCTGTGAAATCAACTTTTTTGATATACTCGTCCATGATACGAGGCAATCTTTCTGCATAAATTGGCCCACAAAAACCAGTGCTTTTTCTGATTGAACAGTGCTGGAATCCTGTTTTTTTAGCCGATGATTAATAGAAATAACTTTATCATCAGAAATTTCTGCAATTTTTTAGTAATATAGCTGCTGTTGCCTGTTCCGCTGAAATATAAGACTATAGTGGTAAATTAACGTAAAATGTTGCCCCTTGTCCCGATGCGCTTTCCACAGTAATAGTACCGTGGCATAGCTCCACAATTCGTTTCACCAAAGCAAGCCCTAGACCGTTGCCCTCTGCTTTACGGGAACTATCACCCTGAAAAAACTTTTCAAAAATATGTTTTTGTGTTTCAGCTGTCATACCTTCTCCATAATCGGTAATGGAAACAGTAAGCCATATGTCTGTCTGCTGAATATTGATGTGAATGATACCGCCTATGGGAGAATGTTTGATAGCATTATCCAGAATATTGCTCCATACTTGGGCCATAAGCGATTCGCTGCCGTAATACATTTGTTTGGGTAGATCCATATCAAATTCGATGTTCTTAGGTGACCATTTGCTTTCTAACATCAGGATAGTTTTTCGAATTTGCTCGTCTAGTCGGAATTCTCTATTGTCAACAATCATTTCCTGATTTTCCAGTTTAGAAAGGGCGAGAATATTACTAGACAGGCTGGAGAGTTGACGGGAGTTATCTAGAATCTTCTCTACATAATGTTCATGTTTTTTTGGGGGGAGATTTGGATTTTGTAGCAAGGTCGCATAGCCTTCAATGGCGGCGATAGGGGTTTTAAACTCATGGGACACATTGGCGACAAAGTCAGTCCTCAAAGTTTCGGTATGTGACAAATCATAGGTCATGGCATTGAAGCGCTGTGCTATTTCTCTGATTTCATCTATTTTTTCATCTGTTGTAACACGAACATCAAAATTTCCTTTGGAAATTTCATCAAACGCACTGCTGATATTTTGAATTGGTCGAATAATTAATTTTCCAACGAAAATAGCGATTGCACAGCCAATCAGTAAACTTCCGACTAATAAAAGCAAAATTGGGACATGTTTGATACGTGGATTAATGGAAACAATTTGAAGTTCAAACAATACCATTAAAAATAGTGTTAAAAGGAGAAATACAACAGCGATTGTTGCAAATACAATACTGGCGAAATACAACCAGAGTTTGGAATGAGTTTTTTTATTCAACTTTTTTCACCGCCTTATAGCCTAGACCTCGTACTGTGACAATCTCAAAGTCGGAGCAATCTGAAAACCGATCCCGTAGTCGATTAATATGGGTATTGACTGTTCGCTCATCCGTTTCGGAGAATACACCCCATATTTCATCCATGAGTTGGGGGCGAGTAAAAATTTTATTGGGATAGGAAAGAAGTTTATAAAGCAGATAAAATTCCTTTTGGGGCAAAATCGTTTCTTCACCATGAATTGTTACTGTTAGAGCATCGTAGTCCAGCACGGTAGAGCCTACTACGATTTTTTTATCACTGTAGATTTTTGCTCGACGCAGCAGGGCTTCTACCCGCAAAATCAGCTCTTTAACATTGATGGGCTTAATCATATAGTCATCTGTTCCGGCGCGGAATCCTTTTTGCATATCATCAAACTGATCCTTTGCTGTGACCATTAAAATGGGCATATCAAATTTGGCATCTCGCAAAGTTTTTGTTAATTCGTAACCATTCATTTCCGGCATCATAATATCTGCAACAATTAAATCAATATACTCTTTATCCATGATTTTTAGGGCTTCCAGACCATTTGTGGCAGGAATGGGATTGTATCCGCTATCAGCAAGTACCGTGCAGAATAGTTCTCGCATATCCGCGTTGTCTTCCACAACAAGGATATTAAACATAAGGAACACCTCCTACAATTTTCTTATTAATTTTTATTATAGCATAGAAAAGACACGTGTAGATAAACAAAACAAGGCTTAGGTGGGATTTTAGCCAATCTTGTTTAGCTTAAAACTTTTGCAAGTTTACCGGAGGTTTACGTTGGCGTGTTCTTGCGTTTATTTTATTATGATACAATGCCTAGGTAAGAATAGGAGGTAATTACATGCTCGAATTAAAGAATATTGTTAAAACCTATGAAACAGGTGATTTAAAGCATGATGCTTTGAAAAGTGTAAGTATCAGTTTCCGTGAAAATGAATTTGTTTCGATTCTTGGACAGAGTGGTTCTGGGAAAACAACGATGCTTAACATTATTGGCGGCCTTGACCGCTATACTAGTGGTGATTTAATCATCAACGGGGTATCTACAAAAAAATATAAGGATGCCGATTGGGATTTTTACCGTAACAACTCCATTGGATTTGTATTTCAGAGCTATAACCTGATCCCTCATCAAAGCGTTCTCGCAAATGTGGAATTGGCGTTAACTTTGGCGGGGGTGTCTAAGAGGGAGCGTAAACAAAGGGCAATTGCTGTACTAAAAAAGGTTGGTCTTGGGGATCATATGTACAAGAAACCAAATCAGATGTCTGGTGGTCAGATGCAACGTGTAGCCATTGCCCGGGCGCTAATCAATAATCCTGATATTCTGTTGGCAGATGAGCCAACTGGTGCTCTTGATTCCGAAACCAGTATACAAATCATGGAATTGTTGAAGGAAATTGCAAAAGATAAGCTGGTTATTATGGTAACACATAATCCAGAACTTGCTGAAAAATATTCTACTAGAATTGTAAAGCTGCTAGATGGCAGAATTACTAGTGATTCTAACCCATATACCTCAAATGAGGTACCCGTTGTTCAGCAAAAGAGAAAGAAAATTTCGATGTCTTTCTTTACGGCCTTATCGCTTAGTTTCAACAACCTGAGCACCAAAAAAGGACGTACATTGCTGACTTCCTTTGCTGGTTCTATTGGCATTATCGGTATCGCGCTAATCCTTGCACTTTCAACTGGAATGAGTACCTATATTTCTGATGTCCAAAAGGATACGATGGCTTCCTATCCTCTGACAATCAGTGCTGAAACGATTGATCTTTCTAGTGCATTGGGAGAACGCAGAGAGATGATAAGTGAGAGGCGTGGTACAGATTCCGAAAATACGGATAAACTTTCCGGGATTTATGCCGACTACGCAGACATAGAATCTAAGGAAAAAATGACTTCCAGTATCGTAGAAAACAATTTAACTGAGTTCAAAAAATATCTAGATGATTCAGATAGTGAAATACAGCAATATATTGGCAAAAACGGCGTAATCTATACTTATGATGTGAATTTCAATGTATATTCCTATGATGCTGATGGTGTATTTGTAAACAGTGATGCAGACATTGACAATGTCTCTTCTACTGGTAGCGGATCTGATAACACAGGAAGATTTGGGAATCGGGCAGGTATTATGTCTGCCGCCCTTGGTGGCACTTCATCTTCGGGAGCTGAGAATTTTTCGGAACTGATGGTCGGTTCAAACAATGAGACTATTAGTCCGGTAATAACGGATAGCTATGATGTTTTATATGGAAGCTGGCCGGAAAACTACGATGAAATCGTTCTCGTATTGGATGAAAACAACGGTATTTCGGCAGGTACACTCTATCAACTGGGCCTTATTACCGCTGAGCAATATGAAAATGCTGTAGAAAAAATTGAGAATGGTGAGAAAGCAGATGAAATCAGCTTTAAGTACGAAGATGTCTGCGATCATACTTTTTATTTGGTTCCCGCTTGTGACCATTATGTTGAAAACGAGGATGGTACCTTCACTTACCTTGAGGAGGATACTCTGGATGAGGAACAGCTTCTTAAAAATGCTGTCGAGTTGAAAATTACCGGTATCGTTCGTCCAGCAGAGGACGCAGAGAATGCAACGATTTCAACTGCCATTGCGTATACTTCAAAACTGACAGACTATGTCATTACACAGACAAATGAAAGCGCTATTATTACAGCACAGGAGGCTACACCTGAAATCAATGTACTGACAGGTATGAAGTTTGAAGCGCCGGATAATGATACTAAGGTTGCCGATGCAAAAGAATACATTGAAACACTGGGAGTTTCTGATAAAGCGTCTCTCTACAAAATGGTTATGTATTACAATACGCAAAATGCAGAAAAATCAGAGAACGTTCAAGGAAGTAACCAGATAGGAAATGCCACCAGTAGTATGAGCATAGATGAAAACACAATGGCTGAAGCACTTGACCAATGGCTGGCAAACGATCCCGATGAGGATATCCTGATTACTTTTTATGATGAATACATTGCTGGATCGACCTACGAGGAAAATATGGAAGACTTCGGTAAGGTCAGCTACGATGCTCCTGCCTCCATCAGCATCTATGCCGATAGCTTTGAGGATAAGAATGCTATTGCCGAATGTATTACAAATTATAATGAAACAGCAAGCGATGATGCTCAGATTACCTATACGGATTATGTCGCACTTTTGACATCTTCTATTACAACAATCATTGATGGTATTTCCTATGTGTTGATTGCCTTTGTCGCCATATCTCTAGTTGTTTCTGGTATTATGATAGGCATTATCACACATATTTCTGTTATGGAACGAACCAAAGAAATCGGTATTTTGCGAGCTCTTGGCGCATCCAAGCGTAACATATCTCAGGTGTTTAATGCAGAAACGTTTATTATTGGCTGTTGTGCAGGAATACTTGGCATTGGCGTATCTCTTTTGTTAATGATTCCAATCAATTCTTTGATTGAAAAACTTTCTGGAATTTCAGGACTTACCGCTCAGCTCCCTGTGACATCAGCGATTGTCTTAATTGTGTTAAGTATTGCAATTACTTTAATTGGCGGGTTACTTCCTGCAAAAAAGGCTGCCAAGAAAGACCCAGTTATTGCTCTTCGTAGCGAATGATTTAATTGATAAAATTATATTCATATGGCTTGATATAAAAGCAGATGAAAATTCAGCAAGTGAAAACACAGCAATTAAATTTTTTGATTACAGCAGAGATGGGAATCAGGCTTGTATTACATTGACTATTGTTAGCGGTGATGGAGAAGAAAAAACGAAAAAAATTAATTTTGATCATATTTCTGGCACTTGGTATTTGTCTTTCCGACCGTCTTCTGTTTGTCTATGGTTCTTACGGGTACTGGTACTATTCTTGGGCGAATATCTGTTTATGGCAGAATGTTAGTAACTTTTATAGTCTTCCTAAAGAATAAGAAATTATGAGAATGAATTTTAAATATTTGATAAGAGAAAGAATAGATTTGTACAATTTTTAAATGGTTTTGTTATACTATGCAAAATTAAATTGTGCTATAGTCTTTTTAAATATAAAAAATTGAGTTCATCATAACAAAAAGGATAGGAGGAAGTTATGAAAGCGCATGAAAAACAAGGAAAGAAACAAAAGAAAAAAAGTGAAGAAGAGTTGATGAAAGTATTTCAAGATAATAAAGGTGGGAATTTAAAAATGTTGATTCGCATTTTTAAAGGACACTATTGGGAGTTAATCGGCTCTATTTTGTTTTTTATTATCAAGCATTCGCCTGTATGGGTATTGCCGATTGTGACAGCAAATATTATTGATGAAGCTACCTATCGTCATGAAACAGCAGTAAGAGCAATTCTGATCAATGTTATCGTTATGCTCATCTTTCTTGTGCAAAATGTATTTACAAATTACCTTCATACATGGCTTTATGCAAAAACGGCAGTTCACATTTTATTAAAAAGGGTGAAAGGAATTAGCAGTCATGCAGGTATCCATTATGTGGATAGTAAAGTGGTAGAAAGAACAAGTGTAAAAAAGTGAACGGAATAAGTTACATCGTTTCGTTAGAAAGTAAAAAGGATTTTTCTCCAAAAGAAATGAGGAGAAAAATCCTTTTTTTATGAGCTAAAAAAAGCACTGCATCATCAGCATTTTATTGGTTTGCCAATCTGTGGTATAATAAAAAAATAAACAGAGCAAACGTATTAGAACAATGGTGATTGTGAGTGGTGAATGGCACTCACATCACAATCGTTGTTGTAAAAAAAGTTAGAAACAAAAAATAATAAAAAGATAGGATAAAATCATAAGATAGAATAGGATGAAGATAGAAATGAAAAAGAAATTAGTATTAGGAATTTTAGCTCATGTAGATGCAGGGAAAACGACACTTTCAGAAAGTTTACTTTATTTAAGTGGAGCGATTCGAAAGTTAGGTCGTGTGGATTATAAAGATGCTTTTTTGGATACCTATGCGTTAGAAAGAGAGCGTGGAATTACAATTTTTTCAAAGCAAGCATTGCTGTCGATTGGGGAACGAGAAGTCACCCTTTTAGATACTCCAGGCCATGTGGATTTTTCAGCAGAAATGGAACGAACGTTACAAGTGCTTGATTATGCTATTTTGGTGATTAATGGAGCTGATGGTGTTCAAGGGCATACGCTTACTCTTTGGAAGTTGTTAGAACGTTATCAAATTCCTGTATTTTTATTTGTCAATAAAATGGATCAAGAGGGGACCCAAAAAGAAGCACTGCTTTTGGAATTGAAAAAGCGATTAAGTGAAAATTGTGTTGATTTTGAAACGTATGGAGAAGATGAGGCGTGGCTAGAATCGGTTGCTGTGTGCGATGAAGCTATATTAGAACGTTACTTAGAAAATGGAGAAGTGACAAAAAGTGACGTTCAAACGATGATAAAGGAAAGAAAACTATTTCCGTGTTTCTTTGGTTCTGCGCTTAAATTATTTGGTGTAGAGGAATTCATAAAGGGCATGGATGAATATATGATGGATTTTGATTATCCAAAAGAATTTGGGGCAAAAGTATATAAGATTGCAAGAGATCCACAAGGAAATCGTTTAAGTTATATGAAGATTACAGGGGGAACGTTAAAAGTCAAAGATATTTTAACGAACAAAAAATCGGATAACAAACAAGAAAACCAAGAAGTGTGGGAAGAAAAAGTTGATCAAATTCGAATTTATTCTGGAGTGAAGTTTGAGTCCGTAAAGGAAGTGGAAGCAGGGACAATTTGTGCGGTTACTGGTTTAAATAATACGTATCCAGGGCAAGGGCTTGGGATTGAAGTTGCCTCTGATATGCCTGTATTAGAACCCGTGCTTACATATCAAATTCAGCTTCCAGAAGGTACGGATCTTCCTGTTATGTTAAAGCAGTTAAAACAGCTAGAAGAAGAAGAACCAGAACTTCATATTGTTTGGAATGAAAGTTTAAATGAGATCCATGCACAGCTTATGGGAGAAGTGCAAATTGAAATTTTGAAAACAATGATTGAAGAACGCTTTGGTGTATCGGTAGAGTTTGGAGCAGGAAATATTGTATATAAAGAAACGATTGCCAATAAGGTAGAGGGGGTTGGGCATTTTGAACCATTAAGGCATTATGCAGAAGTACACCTTTTGATGGAACCAGCAGAAACAGGAAGTGGATTGCAGTTTGATACCGCTTGTAGTGAAGATATGCTCGATCGAAATTGGCAAAGGCTTATTTTAACCCACTTAGAAGAACGAGAACATATTGGAGTGTTAACAGGTTCTCCGATTACTGATATGAAGATTACGTTAGTGTCGGGACGAGCCCATCAAAAGCATACAGAAGGAGGAGACTTTCGTCAAGCCACTTATCGTGCCATTCGACAAGGGTTAAAAGAGGCAAAAAGTGTGTTGTTAGAACCGTATTATGAATTTCGCATGGAACTTCCGACAGAACAGGTAGGAAGAGCCATGGCTGATATTCAAAAAATGCAAGGAAGTTTTGAAGGGCCATGGATGGAAGGAGAGATGGCGATTTTAACAGGAACAGCTCCCGTTTCTACTATGAGGGGGTATCAGACGGAACTCATCTCTTATACAAAAGGTTGCGGTCGAATGTTTTGTTCTTTTAAAGGGTATGAGCCTTGTCATAATCAAGAAGAGGTAATAGAAGCTATTGGATATGATTCCGAACGGGATTTGGAAAATCCGACAGGTTCTGTCTTTTGTGCCCATGGAGCAGGATTTTTAGTACCTTGGTATCAAGTAAAAGATTATATGCACATAGAGGCGATTGACACGATTCGAAAGGAAAAAGAGGATTTTGCCAGAAAGGAAATGTCAGTGAAGACAAGTTCTTATGATGATTTTATTAGTCATGATGAGATAGAAGAGATTTTTGACCGCACATTTGGTACAGGCTCTTTTAAAAAGAGAAGAGACATAGGAGGTACAAGACAAGTCATTGAGTATAAAAAAGAGAAAAAGAAAATAGAAACGCCATCGGAAGAGAGTTTGCTTTGGAAGCAGAGAAAAGAAGAGAAAAAAGAAACGATAAAAAAACAAGAAGAGTATTTGCTTGTGGATGGATATAATATCATTTTCTCATGGGAAGAATTAAAAGATCTAGCTGCTGTTAGCATAGATGGTGCAAGAAATAAGCTGATGGATATTTTATGTAACTATCAAGGATTTAAACACTGTGAATTAGTCGTTGTTTTTGATGCTTATAAACTAGAAGGACATCCCGTGGAGATTAGTAATTATCACAATATTCATGTTGTCTATACAAAGGAAGCCGAAACAGCGGATCAATATATTGAAAAGTTAGTCCATCAAATCGGTAAAAAATATGATGTTACAGTAGCTACATCTGATAAATTAGAACAGGTAATTATTTTAGGACAAGGAGCAAAGAGGCTTTCTGCGAAAGATTTTAAAGAAGAAGTAGAAAGAATGAATCAACAAATTCGTACAGACTATTTAGAGAAACAAGAAAAGAGTCATAATTATTTATTTGATCATTTAGATGAGGATCTCGCCAATTATGTGGAAGAGATGAGAATTGGAAAAAAAGAATCGAAAGAGAAGAAGAAATGATAAAAAAGATTCCTATTGGACATAAGAGGAAGAATTCAGTATAATAAATACGAATAACAAATAACAGATAAAGAGAAAA
>UQVN01000104.1 GCA_900544525.1 uncultured Eubacteriales bacterium | reverse complement strand
TTATTATCATACACAAATCCCACGTGATATAAAAAATATGTGAAGCTTATGAATTAACTCAACTGTGTTAATCATACCATTAATGGTTACAAATAGCAAGGAAAAATTGAAAAAATTTTTGAAAATTCAGAATTGGATGCCGTTTCCAAAATTTACATAATTTTGTCGAATTGTATTAACAAAATATGCAAGACTTGTACGTTATCAGTTTTTGTGATATGCTTAATATGCTGAACGATTAAGAAAGATGCAGCTAGAAAGGAAAATATGTCGTAAGTGAAAAGAGTAAAACGACACAGGACAAAAAGAAGGTGTCCATTCGGTACGAGAGAATATGGAGCAAATATGGAATATAATTGAACGCTTAGAGAAAGAACGTTTTGTCTCGGATGAAGAGTTTAAAGCACTTATTACAACAGAGGATGAAGAAGCCGTAACAGAGTTATTGAAAAGAGGCAAAGAAGCATCCTTAAGACAGTTCGGAAATAAAATTTATATTCGAGGGCTGATCGAAATAAGCAATTATTGTTGGAATGATTGCCTTTATTGTGGAATCCGTCATGGGAATAAGAAAGCAGAACGCTATCGTTTGACGAGAGAAGAGGTACTTTCTTGTTGTGAACAAGGGTATGAGCTAGGATTTCGTACATTTGTATTGCAGGGAGGCGAAGACGCCTATTGGCGAGGAGAGCGTATGGAGGAATTAGTTTCTACCATTCGAGAAAAATATAGAGATTGTGCCATTACGCTTTCGCTCGGAGAAATGACAAAAGATGAGTATCAACGTTTATATGATGCAGGTGCCAATCGATATTTACTTCGACATGAAACGGCTGTGAAAGAGCATTATAAGCAACTTCATCCTGCCGAACTGTCTTTTGAGAATCGAAGAGAATGTCTTCGGTCTTTAAAAGAAATAGGATTTCAAGTAGGAAGTGGATTTATGGTGGGGTCACCTTATCAGACGGTTGATTATTTAATAGAGGATCTTCACTTTTTATGGGATTTACAACCACATATGATAGGGATAGGGCCATTTCTATCGCATAAAGATACTCCATTTAAAGAACAGCCAAATGGAAGTATGGAAAGAACCCTTCGTATGATTGCAATTTTACGATTAATGTTTCCAAAAAGCCTGATTCCATCGACAACCGCTCTCGGGACAATTGCACCAGATGGGCGAGAAAGAGGAATATTAGCAGGAGCCAATGTTGTTATGCCAAATCTTTCTCCACAAAAGGATCGAAAGAAATATATGCTATATGATAATAAGATTGCTACAGGAGAAGAGGCAGCAGAAGGGCTTTGGCGTTTGAAAAAGCGTATGGAAGCCATTGAATATGAAATCGTGACAGCAAGAGGAGACTTTCCGGAGTAGTGGTAATAGAGAACGAAGAAATAGAAAGAAGAGGAAAAGAAAATGTACAATGTAAAATCAAAAGTTGCAACAGAGTTTATTGATCATCAAGAAATTCTTGATACTTTAGAATATGCCAAAGAAAATAAAAATAATCTTGAGCTCATTAATTCTTTAATTGAGCGTGCAAAAGATTGTAAAGGGTTAACTCATAGAGAAGCTATGCTTTTGTTAGAGTGTGAAGATCAAGAATTAATTGAGAAAATGTATCATTTAGCAAAAGAGATCAAACAAAAATTTTATGGAAATCGTATCGTAATGTTTGCACCTCTTTACTTGTCAAACTACTGTGTCAACGGTTGCGTTTACTGTCCATATCATTTAAAAAACAAACATATTGCTCGTAAAAAATTAACACAAGAAGAAATTCGTCAAGAAGTAATTGCATTACAAGATATGGGACATAAACGTCTTGCTCTTGAGACAGGAGAAGATCCAATTCACAACCCATTAGAATATGTATTAGAAAGTATCAAAACAATTTATAGCATTAAACATAAAAATGGAGCGATTCGCCGTGTCAATGTGAATATTGCGGCTACCTCAGTAGAAAATTATCGTAAATTAAAAGATGCAGGAATTGGAACTTATATTTTATTCCAAGAGACCTATCATAAAGAAAATTATGAAAAATTACATCCAACAGGACCAAAAAGTGATTACGCTTATCATACAGAAGCTATGGATAGAGCTATGGAAGCGGGAATTGACGATGTTGGTATGGGTGTTTTATTTGGGCTTAATACATATAAATATGATTTTACAGGTCTTTTAATGCACGCAGAACATTTAGAAGCCGCATTTGGAGTAGGGCCTCATACCATTAGCGTTCCTCGTATTTGTGCTGCGGACGACATCAATAAAGAAGACTTTAAAGATGCAATTTCAGATGATATTTTCATGAAATTAGTTGCAATTATTCGTATTGCAGTACCTTATACAGGTATGATTGTATCTACAAGAGAATCCAAAAAAGTGAGAGAAAAAGTATTAGAACTTGGTGTTTCTCAATTAAGTGGTGGTTCTAGAACAAGTGTTGGTGGATACGTGGAAGAAGAACCAGAAGAAGAAAATTCTGCTCAATTTGATGTTAGTGATACAAGAACTTTAGATCAAGTTGTAAATTGGTTAGAAGAACTTGGTTATATTCCAAGTTTTTGTACTGCATGTTATCGAGAAGGAAGAACAGGAGATCGTTTTATGTCTCTTGTGAAATCTGGACAGATTGCAAACTGTTGCCAGCCAAATGCTCTTTTAACATTAAAAGAATATTTAAATGACTACGCTTCTGAAGATACAAAGAAAAAAGGCGAGGAATTAATTGAAAAACAATTAGAACATATTACCAATCCAGTTGTAAAAGAAAATGCAAAAAAATATTTAAATGAAATCGAAGAAGGAAATCGTGATTTTAGATTCTAAACGATGAGCAACATGTGAAACGTGTTTCTCACGTCCGCAAGCAGTTGTTATATAAGAGAATAAATGGTGTCACAAAAGTAAAACGTTGTGACACCTTTTTTACAAAGAGAAGATGGGTGAATAAAAAAGGAGGAGGAAATATGAAGATAAAAATTCTAGTAGAAAATACAAGTAATGAAAAAAAGCAGTATGAATTGGAACATGGACTTAGTATTTTGATTGAATCAAAAGGAGAAAAAATACTATTTGATTTTGGGAAAACGGACAAGTTTATGAAAAATGCAGAACGCTTGGGAGAGTCTTTAGAAGATGTTACTTATGGTGTTCTTTCTCATGGACATTATGATCATGGAGATGGATTGCCTTATTTTATGGGAAAAAATAAAAATTGTCCAATTTATTTGCAGATGAATGCGTTATTACCTTATTTTTCACGAAAGGCAGAACGGTCAATTCTATTTGAAGATATGTCTTATATTGGGTTAGAACCAAAGATTCGAAAAATGCCTTATGTGAAACGGTTTCATTTTGTAGATCGCATGAAGAGAATAAATAATCGTATGATTCTTTATAGTGGATTTCAACAGAAAAAATTTGTACCATCCATTAATGAATCCTTATACCAAGTAAAAGAAGATGGTTTTATTCAGGATGATTTTGTTCATGAACTTGCTTTATTAATAGAAGAAGATGGGAAGTATTATTTATTTGCTGGTTGTGCACATAATGGCATTGTCAATATTGTAGAACAAGTAGAAAAATGGGAAGGAATAACGGTGGATGTTGTTTTTGCTGGCTTCCATTTACATACTGAAAAAAAAGGAAATCAAGTGTCAAAAGATGAGGTGGAACAACTGGGAGACTATTTAAAAACAATGCATCCTGTCTTTTACACAGGGCATTGTACAGGAAAAGAGGAATATCAGCAGTTAAAAGAAATATTAGGAGAAAAGCTTCATTATATGAGTACAGGTTCTGTGTTTGAATTTTAATTGCTCTATAAGAGTGGAACAGTACAAAAGAGAAAAGGAGAAGATACAAAAGAGAAGGAGTAATAAAAGTTTTGTAACGATCAAGAATTGATAAAATAGGGGGCGATAGACAATGGGAAAAATATGTATTTTAGATTTCGACGGAGTGTATCAACAAGAAGATTTTTATAAATCTTATGGATATCAATGGATAGATTTTACAGACTTAAAAGGGGTCAATGGATATTGTGAGCATCATTCGCTTTTAGAAATTCAAAAGGCGATTTTACCTTATGCAGGAAAACATCTTTCCTTTTTAGGAAATGGCAATTATCATTATATTGCCTATCTTTATTTAGCGATGATAAAAGAGCCATTTAGTCTTTTACATTTTGATCATCATACTGATACACAAACTTCACTTTTTTCAGAGCTGATTTCTTGTGGTTCTTGGCTAGAAAGAGCGCTGTTACAGTTACCGAATTTAAAGCATGTCGTATCCGTTGGAGTGAGAAATGATCAAAAGAAGGATATACAGCCTTCTTATCAAGATAAGATTCGTTGTATTTCAGAAAGAGAAGCGGTGAGTTTAACTTGGGATAACATAGAGCCATTGTTAAAAGAAGAGGATGTCTATATTAGTTTGGATAAAGATGTAATCCGACGAGAAGAAACCATTACAAATTGGGATCAAGGAATTTTATCAAAAAATAAAATACTTACTTTTATGGAATCTTGCTTACAAAGGAAAAATGTGATTGGAATCGATGTATGCGGAGAATATGCAGAGGATATGGGAGGTTCCATGATAGAACAAGATCATGCTTATTTTATTAATAATGAGATGAATGAAGAAGTTATAGAGCTTTGTGAAAGGATGGGATATTTTTCGTAATGAAAAAAATTTATGATATTACAAAAGAATTGTTAAGTTGTGAAGTGTATAAAGGGGATAAGGAGCCTGTTTTGCAGAGGGTAATGAGAATTCAAGATGGAAAAGAGTATAACTTATCGAATGTGGAAATGTGTCTTCATAATGGCACTCATATGGACGCACCTTATCATTTTATTGAGGGAGGAAAAACGATTGATGAAATTCCATTAGAAGATACGATAGGAACTTGTGTTGTTGCAAAAGGAAGTGGAGTTTTAGACCATAAGGCGTTGAGGAAATTGTTGGATGGCCTAAAAAAACAGTTTGGAACAATTGAACGGTTGCTTTTAAAGGGAAAAGATACCTGCCTTACTTTATCAGGGGCAAAACTAATAAAAGAATATGATATTTGTTTAATAGGAGTGGAAGGAGATACGGTTGGTAATCCTAAGGTAGAACAGGATATAGAACAAGTACATAAAGAACTGTTAGGAAATGGAATCGTTATTTTAGAACATTTGGATTTAAGTCAAGTGGAGGAAAAAGAATATATACTATTTGCTCAACCATTAAAAATAAAAGGGGCAGATGCAGCACCTTGTCGGGCGATTTTAATGGAAAAGGAATACATTTGGAGGAATTAGGATGAAAGATACAGCAGAAGTGAAAGTAAAAAGTTTAAAAAAGGGATTAGAAGTATTAAATTGTTTTACAGAAAAACAACCACTGGGTGTTACTGAAATCAGTGAAAAACTTGGACTTTATAAAAGCAATGTACATAACATTTTAATGACATTTAAAGCGATGGAGTACATCGAACAAGATGAAGAAAGTGGAAAATTTTATTTAGGTCCAGCCGTTTTTAATTTAACGAGGGCATTAAATGATCGATTTGATATTACAAAGGTTGCATTGCCTTTTATGAAACAGATTGTAGAAGAGGTACATGAACTTGTTTATTTATCTGTGCCTTCTGGCGATGAAGTAGTTTATTTAGAAGCATTGTATCCAGATATGAATTTTTTAGCTTCTCCACCAATACGAGGAGAACGTTCAAAAATGTATTCTACAAGTGCTGGGAAAGCAATCTTATCGGTATATTCAAAAGAGGAATTAGAGGAACATTTAAGTAAAGAACTAGTTCCCTTTACAGAGTTTACAATTACAGATAGAGGAAGATTATTAGAAGAATTAGAAAAAATTAGACAACAAGGATATGCTATGGATAATATGGAGGTGATTTATGGAATTAAATGTATAGGAATTCCTATTTTAGATCAAAATAATAAACCAATTGCCGCTTTAAGTATTAGTACGCCTTCTTTGCGAATGAAGGAAGAAAAAGTAGAACAATTTGTGAAAGTGCTTAAAAAATATGTGAACGAAATTGAGAAAAGAATATAGGATATGTAAAAATTCACAAAAAAATAAAAAAATACTGAAAAATATTGAAAGATACAACAAAAGGTGGTACTATTTATACATAGAAATTAAGAATGACGTTCTCTATTATAGAACATAAAATTAGCAATAAGATAAAAATAAAGTTTACTTATATTGAATTTTTTTGTCAAAATAAGAGAACATAGTTCTATAATTAAGAACAATTGAGAAGGAGGATATTTTTATGGCAAACAAACCCTATGTAGTGGTGGAATGGAACGATACGGAAACAGATGCAACGGGGTGGTTATGCGTCTATAATTTTGTTGGGCATTATTGTGGTGGAGGAACAAGAATGCATCCAACAGTAACAAAGGAAGAAGTTGTACGACTGGCGACAACAATGGGTTACAAATATAAAGCATGTGAATCTTTGACAACAGGAGGTTGTAAGGCTGGTATTGCTTATGATTATAAAGCAGAAGATGCTCCTGATGTTTTAAGAAGATTTTTAACAGCCACAGCTCCATATATTCAAGCAGGCGTTTCTATTGGTGGAGATTTAGGAGTGGATTATTCAGATGTACTAAGAATTTTAGATGATTTAGGAATTGGAATTCCACAGACAAAAGCAATGAAAGAAGACAAAGACATTCATCAAGGAATTTTAAATCATGATAGAGCAGAAAAAGAACTAACTTATGATGGATTTAAAATGTATGATATGATAACTGGTTATGGGGTCGCAGCATCTGCCGATGAAGCATGGAAACTGCGTGGAGGAAAAGAAGGAGCCAGTGTTGTAATCCAAGGATTTGGTTGTGTTGGAGCTAGTTGTGTTAATTCTTTACATAAAATGGGTTATAAAGTTGTTGGAATCGCTGATGTAAATGGACTTGTTTATTGTAAAGATGGGCTCAATATTGATCGATTAATCGATACAAGATTACCAAAAGGGGAATTAAATAGAGATGCTTTTGAAGAGAACTATGAAATTTTACCAAATAGTAAATGGTTAGAAATGGATTGTGATATTTTAATTCCAGCAGCATTAGAAGATGTCATCAATGAACAAAATGCGGATAAAATAAAAGCATCTCTAATTGTAGAAGCAGCAAATATTCCAACGACAAAAGAAGCAGATGAAATATTAAAGAGAAAAGGAATTGATGTTGCAGTTGATTTCATTGCCAATATGGGTGGAATTCGTATTTACGAAGCTGTTATTTTCCGTATTGTAAAAATAGAGCATATGAATGATGCAGAAGCAGCAAAAGCGATTGTAGAAGATACAGAAAACTTAATTCGCAAGCAGACAAGATGTGTATTTGAAGAAGCAAAGAGAACTGGAGAATTTACAAGAGATGTTGCTAGAAGGTTATTTGTACCAGATAAATCCGATACTCCTGATAGATAAGAAATAAGAAGAGGTATCTGTCTATGAATGGAAAACTTAGAAAATACATAACAGTGGTTGCTTTAGGGTTGGCAGGAAGTTCTATTTATTTCCTACCGTATATTAAATATGTTTTTTATGATGCCCAGATGGAGGCTATGAATATTAATAATTTACAATCAGGCTTACTTCTTACGATGTACACAATAGGGAATATGATTCTTTATGTGCCAGGTGGTATTTTAGCAGATAAATTTTCGCCAAAGAAGTCATTAATTATTTCGTTGTTAAGTACAACTGGACTTGTTTTTCTTTATGCTTTTACAATGAACTTTAAATTGGCATTAGGCATTTGGTTTTTATTATCTTTTTCTACCGCATTTATTTTTTGGGCTTCCCTTATGAAAGCCATTCGAATGATTGCAGATGAAAAAGAGCAAGGATTCATGTATGGTCTTTATTATGCCTGTAATGGGCTCTCTGGTGCTCTGCTCCAATCCGTTGCGTTATTTGTATCCAATCAATCTTCGGATCCAATCAAAGGATTTTCAAATGCATGTATTGTAGGAGGAATTTTTACACTCTTTGCAGGTATTTCTTTGATATTTCTATTGGATGATACTATGGTAGGAGAAAAAGAAGTGGACACAGAAGAGAAATTTCAATTTCGTGATGTGAAAATATTATTAAGTCAGCCAATTGTTTGGATTGTATCATTGACGATTTTATGTGGTTATGGTATTTATTCTAGTTCCACCTATTTTACACCTTATTTAACGAACGTAGTTGGTATCTCTTCGACTTATTCGGGAATGGCTACCATTTTAAGAAGTTATGTCTTTATGTTATTAGCACCAATTGGAGGAATAATTGCGGATAAAGTATTACATTCTACATCAAAATGGTTAAGTATTTCATTTTTCTTCTTATCTATTTGCTATGCAGGCGTATTGCTATTAAATGAAGGAACTTCTTCTATTGTAGCGATTGTATATTCCTTGATTCCAGGAGCGATTGGACTAATGATGTATGGGGTTATCTTTTCTGTTGTTAGTGAAGCAGGAGTGCCTAGAAGAATGACAGGAACAATAATAGGATTGACATCCATTATCGGTTATTTGCCTGACTTCTTTTATTCCTCAATGTTTGGAAGATGGATTGATCGTTCTGGAAATGCTGGATATAACAAAATCTTTTTGTTTTTAGCAGGAAGTGCATTTATTGGTGCTATTTTATCTCTTATTATTTATAAAAAGAGCAAAAAAGACGTATTCGATCAGGAGGTAGCTGCTTCAATTCAAGCAGAACCATAGAAAAGAAAGGGGAATAAAAATGAGTGTAGAAAAAACAGAAAAAATATATACGGATCCGATCCGTTGTAAAGGCTGTGGGTATTGTATTAATGCCTGTCCAAAAGAAGCAATTTCATTTTCAGACTATGTGAATCCAAAAGGATATAATACCGTACAAGTAGATGAAGAAAAATGTATTATCTGTGGTACTTGTTACCGTGTTTGTCCTGATTATGTATATGAAATTCGATAAGGAGAAGAAGTATGGGGAAGGTATTATTAAAAGGAAATGAAGCATTAGCAGAGTCAGCATTAGCAGCGGGGTGTCGATTTTATAGTGGTTATCCAATTACCCCACAGACAGAAATTTTAGAATATTTATCATGGAGAATGGAAGAAGTAGGAGGAGAATTTATACAGGCGGAGTCAGAGTTGGCAGGAATTAATATGGTTCTTGGTGCGGCAGCAGCAGGAGCAAGAGCTCTTACAACTTCTTCAGGACCGGGATTTTCATTAAAACAAGAAGGAATTTCTTATTTGGTAGCGTCTGATTTGCCAGCTGTTATCGTAGATGTTATGCGAATTGGCACGGGACTCGGCGATATTGCACAGGGACAAGGCGATTATTGGCAATTGACAAGAGGTGGAGGACATGGGGACTATCATACTTTAGTGTTTGCTCCAGCATCTGTGCAAGAAAATGCAGATATTATGGCGAGTGCCTTTGACTTAGCGGAAAAGTATCGTCATCCAGTTTTAATTGCCTCTGACGCTGCCATTGGACAGATGATAGAAGCGGTAGAAATTCCAGAATGGAAGGAGCATGATATTGATCGGTATGATTGGACAATAAAAGGGTGTCACAAAGGAAATGAGCAGAGAAAAATTCAAAATGTTTATTACACCCATCCAGATTATGAAACCTATTTATCAAATAAATATAAACAAATGGAGCAAGAGGAACAGCGATATGAAACATTAGAAGTAGAAGATGCTAAAGTCGTGTTAGTTGCTTATGGAATTAGTGCAAGAGTTTGTAAAGAAGCGGTGAAAAAAGCGAGAGAAAATGGATTTCAGTTAGGATTAATTCGTCCAATTACATTGTGGCCATTTCCAGTAAAGGCATTTGAGGAGGCAAAAGAAGTAGAGGCATTTTTAACAGTGGAAATGAACATTTTAGGTCAGATGATGGATGATGTCCGTTTAGCAACGAATGGAAACTATCCAGTGGATCATTATGGTTCTATTTTTGAAATTCCAAAAACAGATGAAATTATTGAAAAAGCAAAAACGATGCAAAAAAAGGGGGAGAAATAGTATGAGATTAGTAGCTCCTGAAACAATTACCTTTACACAAAGTGGATTTTGTCCAGGATGTGGGCATGGATTAGCCGTTCGCCTTATTGCAGAAGTTATGGAAGAGATGGGGCTCAGTGAAAAACTTCTTGCAGTAGTCGATGTGGCTTGTGGTTCTCTCAATATTGATTCTTGGCGTTTTGATACGGTTATGGCGGCACATGGACGTCCGATTGCAACGGCTGTTGGAATTAAAAAGGTAAGAAAGGAAAATCCAGTTCTTGCTTATGTAGGCGATGGTGCAGCTTATTCCATTGGTATGGCTGAAACAATGCATACTGCTATTCGGAATGATAATGTAATTGCCATTGTTATTAATAATAGTTTATATGGAATGACAGGAGGGCAGTGTGCGCCAACATCATTGCCTGGACAAATTACAA
>UQVN01000103.1 GCA_900544525.1 uncultured Eubacteriales bacterium | reverse complement strand
AAATCCACAAGCCTATAAAACAAAAGAACTTTTATTCCCAATAGTACATATAAAATTCTAAAATCTTTAAAAAACTGTTTTAATTTCTCTGTCTTTCCCACTTTAACTGTCCTTTCCCATTTATCAGATTTTCTCTTTTAGAATACCATAATTCTCCATCCATGAGAAGTTCACGATACTAGCATAAGTTTCAACTCATTCCCTTAACCCACTTTACGTAAATAAAAGGTATGGAACTACAAGCAACTTATGCTTTTACGTTCCATACCTTCTTATCATACTTCAAATTTTATTATTTACTCCACGCTCTTTAACGATTCTACCATATCAATTTTTTTCAACTTATAATATAATACAAAATTCACCAACACGGAAAATATACCTGTTAATAATGCACCATAAACGAAACTCATTGGTTTAATGTCTCTACCTAACATCATCATATCAAGCTCTGCTGTAATAATAACGTAATGGTGTAAAATAACACCTAGTCCTAATCCTAATAAGACACCAAAAATTGTCAATAAAACATTTTCACGATAAACATATTCTGCTGTCTCCATATCATAAAATCCTAACACTTTAATCGTTGCAAGTTCTCGTTTTCTCTCACTAATATTAATATTATTTAAATTATATAATACGATAAACGCTAGTGCTCCCGCAGAGATTACTAATACGACAACGACAATATCCATACTATTCATCATGCGATCGATGGAGTTCTTTGATTCTGTCACCTTAGTTACACTATTCACTCCACTTTTCTTTAAAATTTGTTCTGAGAGTTCATTTTGTTCTTTCGAAGAATGTTCTTTTGTCTTAACTAAAATCTGATTCCAATCTTCTTGCTCTCCATAAAGGCTTTCATATAACTCTGGCGCCATATATACATAATGGTAAAGGTAATTTTCTGCAATTCCTTCAATGAGAACTGTTTGATCTTTCTTTTCCTCTTGTTGGATGATAATCGTATCTCCAATGTCCACATTCAATAAAGTCGCTAACTTTTCTGAAATAATAACACCGTTAGAAGAGAGTTCATAAGTTTCTTTTGTTCTTCGATTATGCAAATGAATATACTCTTCTAACTTGTCTTTTTCTTCTGGGACAATCATATATGCCTCTAAAGTGTCTTCTTCTTTCGTTCCAACATCGATACTGGCCTGCCATGTATTAAGACTTCCTAAAATACGTTCTTCTCCTGCTATTATTTTTTCGGGCTTCTTTCCTTCTTTAATAGAAATGGATAAATCATAATCCATAATCCCCCCATATTGTTTATCCACAATGGAATAAATAGAATCTCTAACGCCAAAGCCCACAATAATCAATGCCATACATCCACCAATTCCAAAAATAGTCATAAAGAAACGTTTTTTATAGCGGAATAAATTTCTTACTGTCACTTTACTAATAAAACTCAATCGATTCCAAATACATGGGATTCGTTCTAATAAGACACGCTTTCCAACCTTTGGTGCAACTGGACGCATTAATCCAGCTGGTACTTCTTGAAGTTCTTTATAACAAGCAAATATGGTGGCCACTAAAATCGTAGCAATGGCTAAAAAACAAGAAGTAATGGAATAAAAACTATTGAGAGGGACTACGACATCTGGTAGTGTCTGATACATCATCTTATAAGCTCCAATAATGATATTTGGGAAAATCTTTTGTCCTAAAATCATACCAATGAGACTTCCAACTAATGTAGCAAAAAGAGCATACAAAATATAACGCATAGCAATATTCCATTTACTATATCCTAATGCTTTTAATGTGCCAATCTGTGTGCGATCGCTTTCTACCATTCTAGTCATTGTCGTTAAACTTACAAGCGCTGCTACAAGGAAGAAGATCGCTGGAAATACCTCTCCAATGGCTTTGATTCGATCGGCATCATTTCCAAAAGAAACGGCGCTGACAATAGAATCTCGATCAAGGACATAATACTCTGGCTCATCTAAATCTGCCAATTCATCTTTGGCATCCGCCAATTTCTCCTTTGCCTCTGCCAATTCCTTTTTTCCATCGGCTAATTCTTTTTCACCATCTGTTATTTTTTTCTTACCATCTTCTAATTCTTGCCAACCTTCTTCTAACTCTCGTCTTGCATCCAATAGTTTTTGACGATTTTTCTCTAACTCCTGTCTCCCTTCTTCTAACTGTGTCTGACTAGCAAGAATCGTCTGTTCCGCTTGTTTTAAAGCACTTTCTCCTTCCTCTAATTGAGGTTTTGACTGCTCTATTTCTTTTTCTGCTTGTGTCAGTTCTTTTTCTTTTTTATCCAGTTCTTTTTTGCTAGAGGCAAGGCTTGTCTTTGCTGTTTCTATCTGTTTTTCTCCTTGTTCTAGCTGTTTTTTTGCACTCTGTAACTCTTTTTCAGCCTTGCTTTTCTTCTGATTATATTCGGATAATCCTTGATTATATCGTTCTTCTGCTTCCTCTAATGCTTTTTTCCCTTCGGCTAATTGTTCCTTTACCAAACTTTCTTTTGCCTCAATTTCTTGTTTTGCAGCTTCATATTCTGCCAACCCAGACTGATATTGTTGTTTCAACTTAACAAGCTGTTCATCATCTTCTGAAACTTCTTGCTCTAATTTTGCAATCTGAGCTTTCCATTGATCGAGCTGTTGTTTCGTTTTCTCTAATTGTGTCTTTGCTTCTTCAATGGGTTGTAACGCTGCTTTTTCTGTTTCTTCATACTGCTTTTTATTGGCATCTAAAGTGTTCTTTGCATTTTCTAACTCTGTTTTTGCTTCCTGTAATGCCGTTTTTACACTACTTTCTTGCTCTTCATATGCCTTTTTTCCTTGCTCTATCGTTTCTTGTTGGGCAACTAGCTCTTGCTCTCCTTTTGCTAATTGTTCTTTTCCTTCTTTTATCTGAGCCTTTCCATCTTGAATTTCCTTTTCCGCTTGCTCTAATTGCTCTTTTTTTGCTAAAAGCTCAGCTTTTTTCTCGGAAATTTCTTGTTTTCCTTTTTCTAACTCTGCTTCTCCATCTATAACTTTTTGCTCCGCACTTGTAAATTCTTCTTCGCCACTTGCTAACTCTATTTCTCCGTCAGCAAGTTCTTTTTCCGCATCTTCTACTTGCTTTTTGGACTCATTTAACTCCTTTTGCCCATCCTTTAATTCTCTTTCCCCGTCTTTTACTTCTTTCTCACCATCGGCGATTTTTTCTTTTGCCTCTTTTATCGTATCATCATAGCGAAGTTCTGCTCGTTGTTCAATAAAATCCTCCACTCGCGCTTTTACAGGTGCTACACATTCTTCATATTCTTTGGAATAAGCAACCAGCTCTTTTGCTCCTTCCACTGTCATAACAACTTCTGTATAGGCTTCTAATGTAAACTCCTCTTTTGGGAGCACAAAATATCCATTAATTTTCCCATTTCCAATGGTTGTGGAGCCTCTCTCAACATCCATATAAATCGGCGAATTGACGACACCAACGATCTCGTATTGATCATCTTTTATAACATGGCTTAACTCCTCTTCGTTTCCTGACTGAATGGTAAGCGTATCTCCTATTTGAAATTCACCTGTCATAACCAATTGCTCATCAATAGCACATTCTCCTTCTTTTTCAGGAAGACGCCCCTCTACTACCTTCATTTTATTAATATTCTCTGGAGCAGAGTACGCTTTTAACACATATTGATTACCCGTTACTTTTCCCATAACATCATAGGAATAAAGAGGTTCTATTTCTTTAATCCCTTCAATCTGCTTTAACCCCTCAATATCCTCATCTGTCACTCCCCACGTTCCAAGAACGCGGAGATCCATCATATTTTCTCTATCATAATAAATATCAGCAGACAATTTCATATCAGGACTTGTAGCACGAATTCCTGAAAAAAATGCCACTCCCAATGCTACAATAAGCATAATCGATAGAAAACGATTGAAACTATTTTTAATCTCCCGAAAGAAATCCTTTCTCATAGATTTTTTCATTTTCTGCAACCCTTCCTTTCTATTTTTTTCTTCCTTTTTATAAAAAGAAATGTTACCATTCGATCTCTTCTACTGGCATTGGATTACTATTTTTTTCCATGTGAGCAACTTTTCCATTTTTTATATGAATGATTCGATCCGCCATCGGAGCAATTGCCGAGTTATGAGTAATGACAATAACTGTCATTTTCTGCTCTCTACAAGTATCTTGTAATAACTTTAAAATGGCTTTCCCAGTAGCATAATCAAGAGCTCCTGTTGGCTCATCACATAAAAGAAGTTTTGGATTTTTTGCAAGAGCTCTCGCAATTGCTACACGCTGTTGCTCTCCACCTGATAGCTGTGCAGGGAAGTTATTGATTCGCTCCTTTAATCCAACCCGCTCTAATACTTCCACTGGATTCAATGGATTTTTACTAATCTGTGTGGCTAGTTCTACATTTTCCTTAGCCGTTAAATTCTGTACTAAGTTATAAAATTGAAATACAAATCCGATCTCATCTCTTCGATATGTAGTGAGCTGTTTTGAGTTATAACGACTAATATCCACACCTCCTACGAAAACCTTTCCTGAAGTAGCACTATCCATTCCACCTAATATATTAAGAACCGTCGTCTTTCCCGCTCCACTTGGCCCAACGATTACAACAAACTCGCCTTCCTCTATTTGAAAATTGACGCCTGCTACCGCGTGAATTTCCACTTCCCCCATTTGATACGTTTTCATAACATCTCTTAACTCTACAAACGCTGGCATAATTTCCTCCTTATGTTGCTATTGTCTGCTACTATTCATTATTATATCAGATTGAATTTTTGTTTCAATGTAAACTATCAATGCCATTCTTATCCTTTCCCTATGGTATCCCTTATATTGACAAAGGAACAAATTTATTATATAGTAAGTTGATAAAAAATTGTTATTATATATGTTTTCTAGGGTTCCGCAGTATGACTGGCCTGTGACCAAGAGAAAACTCATAGCTAATTGCTATGTCACGGAAGGATAAAAGCCTGGGAGATATCATAAGATATTTCTCAGGCTTTTCTCATAGGTACTACATAGCAAAACAAGCGATAACAAATAGAAAGGAGATGATTTACTTGGCTTGGGGATACTTAATCATTGCTGGAACTTTTGAAGTTGTCTGGGCAATTGCGCTTAAATATTCTTATGGTTTTTCCAAACTTATCCCATCGGTTATTACTATATGCGGTATGATCGTTAGTTTTTACTTCCTATCGATGGCTACGAAAACCCTTCCTCTTGGTACTGCTTATGCAATCTGGACTGGAATTGGTTCTTTGGGTACGATTTTATTAGGAATTATCCTTTTTCATGAAGCGTTAAATCCTTTACGAATTGTATTTTTAAGTTGTATTTTAATCGGAATTTTAGGGTTAAAACTCACTTCTGCGTAAAACAATCATCGCTTTCTTTTATCAACTGATACCAGATTTTTTGAATAGCAAATGAGGTTATGGCAAAATAAATTTTTTCTATTTTATCATAACCTCCTATCTTGAAACCTTTCTCGTGAATTGGTTTTCTATCTTTATTCCCATTATACATCACTCTATTTCTGGGTTCAATATTTTCTTACTATTATCTACATAAACTTTCAATTAAATTTATTCTTCTTTTTTTTCCATCTTTTTATCCTATTTTTTACGCAAAAGAAAGAGTAGTGCATTTCTTAAATTAGTGCTATCATAATACAAAGAAGAAACACGTTTCACGAGTTTCTCACGCTTATAGATGAGTCAACATGATAAATATTTCTCACTTGATTCGTTATTTTGGCGTAAATTAGAATTGAGGTGTTAAAGTATGAAACGACAAATACAAATTATTGCACATCGAGGAGCTTCTGCTCTTGTTTCCCATGAAAATACTTTAGAATCTTTTCAAACTGCCATTGACTTAGGTGCTGATATGGTGGAATTTGATGTTAGACGAACACTCGATCAAAAACTTATTATTTTCCACAATCCCACTTTATATAGCAAACCACTTCACACTCTAACTTATAAAGAAATCAATCATATTGCAAAGACACAAGGATATGAAATTCCTCTTTTTGAAGATGTTCTTCGCTTATGTCAAGGAAAAATCCGACTGGATATCGAACTAAAAGAAACTGGATATGAACTTGAAGTGTTAGCACTTACAACTAAATATTTTTCTTACTCTGAGTTCTTTATGAAATCATTCCATGACAGTTCTGTATTAGCAATAAAAAAATCCGATCCAAATGTCACAGCAGGTCTATTAATTGGCATCGAAACATTAGACTTTAAAAAACGACTTCATGAATATTTTCCAGAACGTCGACTTCATCGGTGTCAAGCCGATTTTATTGGACCTCATTATCAATTTCTCACAAAAGAGTTTCTCTTTCGAATGCGTCTGAAAAGAATTCCTATCTACGTATGGACGGTTAACCAACCTTCTCTTATTGAGCGTTTCCTCCATTCTTCTGTAGCAGGTATTATTACCGATCGCCCGGATCGAGCGTTAAATTTAAGAAAGCAAATTCAACTAAAACATCACTTTTTACAAAGAAAATCTCACACTCTCTCTTTATCCATTAAGAAAAAATATTGAAATCACTTTTGACTTATAACAACTATCTTATCAAAGTCTAACATAAAAAACGATGAGAAACTTACCTTCCGTTCCTCATCGTTTTTTCATAATCTTATTCAAATGTCCCAACAACCACATTGTAAATGGCATTTGCCACTTCATCCATCTTATCTGGGTTCTTTAAAATATTTGCATCTGTTTTATTGGATACGAAAGCAGTTTCAATCAAAATAGCAGGCATATTGGTATGAGTTAATACTGCTAAATTGGAATTTACTTTCACACCTCTATTTTGTCTGTTAATCACATTTTGTATCGCTTT
Organism: uncultured Eubacteriales bacterium; assembly: GCA_900544525.1. GTDB lineage: Bacteria > Bacillota > Clostridia > Lachnospirales > Lachnospiraceae > Scybalomonas. The sequence continues at coordinate 3,638 of UQVN01000103.1, read as the reverse complement.
TTGCATTCGGTTTGCAAGTTCCTTTGATGTGATTCCCCAATCGTTTTTATTTGTGTTTTTAGCACTATAGTAAGTTTCCGTTCCATTTGCTGAACTTCCAAAAGAATTTAAATGAATACTGATAAATAAATCTGCATTAATTTCATTTGCAAAGTTATAACGAGCTGGTAAAGACATTCGAGAATCTTTCACTCCTGAACTTCCAGCTGTCATACCAGAAACACTATCTGCTAAACGAGTAAAATAAACCTTATATTCTTCTTCTCCATCAAAATACTCTTTTACTCTTTTTGCAATTTCAAGTGTTTTATCTTTCTCCGCAATTCCATTTCCTTGTGCCCCTGGATCACTTCCTCCATGTCCTGGGTCGATAACAACAATTCTATCATAAATTTTTTGCGGAGTATCCACTTCTACATACAAAGCATCCTTCGTTTCTGTAATACGAAAACCTTGGATTTTACTTGTCTTCAATACTACTTGTGTACAATCATTCTTATCTTGTGATACGGAAACATTGGTTACGTTACTCTTTTTCTTTATAATAGAATTTTCATCATAAAATTCAGAATAATCATCATCAAAAGTGATGGTGAATTCTTTTTGCCAATAATTATCATCCGTCTCATAACTATCCATGGCCATATCTTCTGGCTTTGGAATTTTTAGAGCATAAGTTTTTGGAATAGATACCCCATCGGTGTCATCTTCTTCATCCGAAGTATTATTATCTGGTTGCTCTCCGTCATTGTTTTGATCCTTATCAGGTTCTTCTATTTGCCCATCGTCTGGATTTTCATTATTAGAATTATCTTCCTGTGGCGTGTCCGTATCCATTTCATCGTCTTTGGAATCTAAATATTCTTCTGTATAAAGAGCAGAAGTTACTTTGCTATTCTTCCACTCATATTGAAAACCAAGAGCATTGGCAACATCACGACCGGAAACCATTAAACGCGTTTTTTTCGTGTTTTTATCATAAACTTTAATGGTTGCCTGACTTATCGTCTTTTTCTTGCCATCCACATACATATACTTCTTATTGATTGGCAATCGCACAGCAGTATCTACTGTTTCTAGTGTCAGCTCATTGCTTATTTCATCATACTCATAATAAGTACCTAATTCTGATTTATAGAACGTATCATAAGCTGGTAACATGGAGATATTATTTAATATAATTCCCCCAAAAGGTGTTTTCACCGCTTTATCATTGACAGCTACATTCACTTGACTCTTGGTATACACATAGTCTTTTCCATTGTAGCGAATCACCCTCTTACTGCTCTTAGCCATAATGCTAGCAGGTTGCATAACAAAACAAACAGCTAACAGGCACACACACCATCGTAAAATGGTATTCATTTTCTTTGATTTGCAAACTTTCATTTGTTTTCCCTTTCACTCTGTCGTATTTTACATTTTTTTACCATTTTCACTAATTTCTATTTTATGGTGCTATAATTTCTTTGTCAATTGCTTACAATGTTTTTTTTCTTACGATTTCGTTACGATAAGAATAACGGATAGAACTGGACAGAAAAATTTTCTTCTAACTAAAAAAGAATCATAAAAGAATGTTATATCATTCTTCTATGACTCTTTTTATTATGGAAACTCCTCTAAAAGGGAAGTTCCTTTCGAGAAATTTCATTACTTAATTATCTTTTCTCTTTTTAAACTCTTCAATTAAAAGAGGAATTACTTTCACAACATCTCCAACAATTCCAACATCAGCCACATCAAAGATTGGAGCATCTTCGTCTTTGTTTACTGCAATTACATATCCAGAGCCAATCATACCAGATACGTGCTGAGTTGCCCCTGAAATTCCTAATGCGATATAGAGCTTTGGCGCAACAATTTTTCCTGACTGTCCCACTTGATGAGCTCTGGAGATCCAATTTGCTTCAATTGCTGGTCTTGTTGCACCTACAACTCCGCCACAAACTTCTGCCAGTTCCTCCACTAATTTAAAGTTCTCTTCATTTCCAAGACCTCTACCACCAGCTACAATTACATCAGCCTCTTCAAGGTTAACTGCTTCCGCAATTTCTTTGACCGTTTCTTTGACAACGGTTTTTAAATTATGTACTTCTACTGGTACTTTCACTACTTCTACTTGCTCCCCATTTCCTTCTGGTTTTTTAAAAATTCCAGAACGAATGGAAACAACTTGGATATCCGCATCAGAAGTGATATCATTTAATACCGTTCCACCATAGACGGGACAAGTATATACCATTGCTCCATTTTCTTCCTTTACTCCAATGGCATCTGTGATACAAGCGCCCTTTACCTTTGCAGAAACTTCAGCCGCTAAGTCTTTTCCAATTGGAGTCGCTCCCATAAAGAGAAGGGATGGATTCTCCTCCTTTATTAACTGTGCAAGCTTCTTGGCTTCTCTTTCTATTTCAAAAGTATCTTCGATTACAAATACTTTTTGAACACCCATTGTAGCTACTTGTTTTGCAGCTTCTTCTGAATTTGTAACAGCAACCACTTCACTTGCTAATTCCTTTGCAGGAGTCAATACTTCAAGCCCTGCTTGAACCGCTTTATCCTCTTTACTTTCTACATATACCATAATTTTTTTATTTTCTGTAAAGCTCATATTCCCTGCCTCCTACAATACTTTTGCTTCTTCCATAAGTGAAAATGCCTGTGCTACTGCATCTTCTACACTCTCCGCCTTAATTTTTACACCTGCTGCTTTCTTCGCTGGTTCATATACTTTTACGACCTTCACTAAATTTTCAGAAAGGAGTGTTTCTTTTTCTTTTCCAACATCAACAAGAGAAAATTCGTTAATGGCGATCTTTCTTGCTGCCATTTTACTTTTGATTGTTGGATAACGAGGATCATAAGTTGGCTTATTAACCGTAACAACACAAGGAGTTGCTGTTTCCACTTGGCGATATCCTTCTTCTGTCTCCTGCTTTGCTACAATATTTTCTTCCACTTTTTCAATATCCACAATATTTTGAATTAAACCAACGCCAAGTTCTTCTGCTAATACACTTCCTACCTGTCCTAAAGCATAATCTGTCGATTCTCTACCACAGAAGACTACATCAAATTTTACCTGTTCTTGTTCTTCGATTTTCTCAATAGCACCTTTTAAAACTTCTCCAATTCCTTTGGCATCCAAATGTTCATATTCTTCTTCTGATACTAAAAATGCTTTGCTGGCCCCAACAGCTAAACAGTTTTTTAATGAATTCTTTGCGCTCTCTGGCCCAATACTTAAAACAGTCACGGTTCCATCCACCGCCTCTTTTAATCGAACTGCCATCTCCAATGCATAAGTGTCAAATGCATTCACAACAGGAGCAGCTTGACTAAAATCAGGAGCTCCATCTTTTAAATGAATCTCCACAGAATCATCTGGTACTTGTTTTACACATACTAAGATCTCCATACTCTTTTCTCCTTATTTACCAATAACATTATTTGTAATTACAACTTGAAATCCCACTTGTTTTTCTAAAACTTCTTCTTGCTAAAGAGCTCTATTAGAAAACGTTTGTTTTCTAATACCTCCCAATTGGTTCTACCAATTGGGCTTATTTTTTTGGAGAAGCTCTTGGCTTCTCCATTTTTATTACTACTTTATCACCTAATATATTTTCTATATA
>UQVN01000102.1 GCA_900544525.1 uncultured Eubacteriales bacterium | reverse complement strand
AATTAAAATACCGTATTTATCATTATATCCGCTTCCATCAACGCTGCAGTTAAAATTTCATCAATTCCATATACTTTTTCTGCACCATTGTCTCTTAAGATGCGTTTTGTACGAACTCTTGTATGGATATCGCATGTAAGAACGCTTTTTGTATAATTTAAAATTGCCTTTGGATTATTTGCAAAAATAATCTCTACTTCTGCTCCTGCTTCTTGGATTAAGGTTTTGTAATACTCTACATAATCAACACCTGTGAAAACGTGTTTTTCATATCCAAAAAGTTCTCTATATCTTTCTTCTGTTAATACATCACTCCAAGGATTAACACCTTTTTCATCCATAATGTCTAAATCAATTAAATGATTTCCAACTTCATCGGAAGGATAGCTTAACATAAGAACTACTTTCTTACATCCTCTTGCAATTCCTTTTAAACAAATTGAAAAACGGTTACGGCTTAAAATTGGGAAAATAATACCAACAGTATCATCTCCAAATTTACTTTCCACATCTTTTGCGATCTGGTCGATATGCGCATAGTTTCCTTGTGCTCTTGCTACAATTGCTTCTGTGATAGCAACAACATCTCTATCGCGAACTTCGAAATTTTCTGATTTTGCTGCATTTAATACAGAATCTACTACGATCTGTACAAGATTATCTCCTTCACGGATAATTGGTGCACGCACACCTCTTGATACAGTTCCAACCATTCTATCCATCATTAGTTCCTCCAATTTCAACAATAATATGCATATATTGTTTGGCCTTATGCTTTTCTTTTGCACGAACAATGTCTATATGCATTACTATTATAATGGCATACGAATGAAAAAGCAACTAAAAGAAAAAGTCTTTACACTTTTCTTATAGCCACTTTTCCACTGACCCTTTTATTCGATTATGCTAAATCTTCTCCATTTGTAGCGATTACTTTTTGATACCAACCAAAAGAACGCTTTTTATAACGATTTAAAGTACCACTTCCATCGTTATTTTTATCCACATAGATAAAGCCATATCGTTTCTTCATTTCTCCTGTTGTGAAGGAAATTAAATCAATGCATCCCCAAGGGGTATAACCCATAAGATTAACACCATCAATCTCTACTGCTTTTTTAAGCTCTGTAATATGATCTCTTAAATATTCGATTCTTTGATAGTCATCACAACTTCCATCTTCTTTTAAAATATCCACTGCACCAAATCCATTTTCTACAATGAATAGAGGAAGTTCATAGCGCTCATATAAAGTAACTAAAGAATAACGAAGACCTACGGGATCAATTTGCCAACCCCAGTCACTTGCTTCCACATATGGGTTTGGTACAGAATATGGAGAACTTCCATCCATACTCTTCGTCGTGTCTTTTTTAATATCTCCTTTTACCGCATTAGACATATAATAGCTAAATCCAATATAGTCTACTTTTCCCTCTGCTAAGATCTTTTCATCTCCTTCTTCCATTTTTATATGGATACCTTTTCTCTCCCACTCTTTTAATGTATAAGCTGGATAATGTCCACGCACATGAACATCAAGGAAATGATAACGTTCATGCATACATTCTGTTGCTGTCATAATATCATTTGGTGCGCAAGAGTATGGGTAAAAAGGAACAAAAGAACACATACAACCAATTTTCATGTTCGGATTGATTTCATGACCTTTTTTTACAACAAGAGCACTGGCTAACAGTTCATGATGAACGCATTGATACATTACTTCTTCTGGATTTTCATAATCAGAAAATTTCACCCCAGAACAAGTCCAGCCAAAGATATCCGCTGATGTATTACTTTGGTTATTAATTTCATTAAATGTCATCCAGTATTTTACTTTATCTTTATATCGTTCCATGACGGTTTCTGCATAGCGAACAAAGAAGTCTACTACTTTTCGATTGCTCCATCCACCGTATTCTTTTGCCAAATGATATGGCATTTCAAAATGACTTAAAGTAATGACTGGTTCAATACCGTATTTTAATAACTCATCAAACATAGCGTCATAAAATTTCAATCCCTCTTCGTTTGGAGTCATTTCATCCCCTTTTGGGAAAATTCTCGTCCAAGCGATGGAGGTACGAAAACATTTAAATCCCATTTCTGCAAATAATTTAATATCCTCTTTATAGCGATGATAAAAATCAATTCCTTCATGATTTGGGTAATTTTTCCCTTCGATGACACCGTCGGTAATTTCACGCATCACTCCATTGGCACCTGCTGTCATCACATCAGCAACACTCATGCCTTTTCCACCTTCTTGCCATCCGCCTTCTAATTGATGGGCAGCAACAGCGCCACCCCATAAAAAATCTTTTGGTAATGCCATAATCAATTCCTCCTATCTTCTCAACCTAATATTCCTATCGCAATTGTTAGATCGCCACCATTTTCTCTCCATGTTGCACTATTTCTCCTACCTTTTCAAAAATAACACTATCACTGCCTGTTAAAATTACTGGTGTTACAAGAGAATATCCTGCTTGCTTGATGGCTTCTCCATCAAACTCTAATAAAAGATCGCCTTTTTTTACTTGATCTCCTACTTGTTTTTTTAATACAAAATATTTTCCCTTTAGCTCTACTGTATCAAGCCCAACATGAATGAGTAACTCTGTCCCACAAGTTGATTGGATACCAATGGCGTGTTTTGTGTCAAAAATACTAGCAATCTCACCATCTACTGGTGCATAGACACGATATTCCGTCGGATCTATTGCAAACCCTGCCCCCATCATTCCAGAACTAAAAACTGCATCTGGAACTTCAGAAAGATTCATCGCTTTTCCAGTCATTGGGCTTGTAATTTCTTCTACTTCTTGGCTAATCTTTTTTTCTTCTGTAATAACGTTTGCTTTTTCTGTAATATTTGTTGTCTTTGCTACTTCACTTACTGGATCATCAAATCCGATTATTTGTACCAATATAATAGAACCAACAATTGCAATTGCACAACCGATAATTTCTCCTAAGAAAGAAGTTGGATTGTCTTTATTAATTGCATTTACCGTTGTTAAAAGTCCTGGAAGACCTGCATATGCATAATAATAAGAGTTGAAAAGACTTGTTACAACGGCTCCAACCGCCCCTGCAATACAGCCACAAATAAATGGTTTCTTTAATCGAAGTGTTACACCATAGATAGATGGTTCTGTAATTCCAAAAATACCTGTTATCCCTGCGGATAAAGCAACTCCTTTAAATTCTTTATTTCTTGACTTTAAGAACACTCCAAAAGCTGCTCCCATTTGTGCAACGACAGCTACTGTCTGAAATGCTTGGAAAGAATCCCTTCCATACATATCAAAGTTGGCAAGACAAACAGGAGTAATTCCCCAATGGACTCCAAAAATAACAACAACCTGCCATAATCCACCGATAATTGCAGCCGCAACTGGTGGTGCAATGGCTACTAATGAGTTGTATCCATTTGCAATTCCTGTTGCAATCAATGTTGAAATTGGTCCTAATAAAAGAATGGTAAATGGAACCATCACAACGAGACAAATAAGCGGTGTTACAAGAGGTTTAATTACATCTGGTAATTTTTTCTCTAAGAAATGTTCTAAATAAGATAAAATCCATACTAAAAATAATGGTGGAAGCACAGAAGAAGTATACGTAGTCTCCGACAATGGAAAAATTAAAAATCGAATACTCTCTCCGTCTGCAACTCTTCCTGCCATTTCAATCAATGTTGGATTTACTAATGCCAAACAACATACGACTGCAATGTATAGATTACATTTAAAATGCTTTGATGCTGTAATCGCAATAAACACTGGTAGAAATGTAAACGGCGTCCATGATAATAAACTCAATATCTCATAAGTTCCTGTTTTTGAAAATTCAGGAACTGCAAGATTGATTAAAATCAAGATTCCTTGTAAAATACCACCTGCTGCCAAAATATAAATAAATGGTGCAAATACTGCAGACATGGTAGCAATTACTTTATTTAAAACTCCTTGTTTTACTTGTTCACCACCATCTTGTTGCTTTTCATCTAATTTTAAAATTTCAGCAACTTTTTGATAAACATCGCCTACATGAGTGCCAATAACAACTTGGAATTGTCCGTTGTTTTCTACTACTGTAATGACACCTGCCATAGAAGAAATTTTTTCTTTTGCATTTGTTGGTGTTTCTTTTAATACAAGGCGCAAACGAGTTGCACATCTTGTGGCATTAATAATATTTTCTTCTCCGCCAACTTCTTTTATGATATCCTCCGCTAGCTTAGAATAATTTCTAATCTGTGCCATATTTTCTCCTCCTTCTTATTTCGTTCTTTTTATTTCTTCTGCATACGAATTTTATTGTACGAAAAGGCTTCAAAAAACTTTCTGAAGGTTGAATTTCTTATTTTGCGCGCCTTGAAATCCATCTTCGTCTTATCCGATTTCCATCTGATGGATTCAGTATACCATTTCACCTATTTTTTACAATACTTTCTCTTTTTATTGGTTCTCTGTTCCAAAATTTCTTATATTTTTTTCGTCATTTTTGAAAATCTGTTTCAGAGTTAAAATTTTCCCCTCATTTATTATGCATATTGCACAACTACTTTATACATCATTGATCAACGCCCAAAGACCACTTCTTCCAACTTTTTCATATTCTCGATTTAATTTCATATTCTCCTCGTATTTTTTTGAAAAAGTCATAGCAAATAAAACATCCAATACAAATTTAATACTGCTAGAAAAAATAACCGTACCTAAATCTTCTACATAGCGTTCATTGGCAACTGCAACAACTTCATCTCCCACTTTCGAAATACTACACGTTTTATTTACGGTAAGAACGATCGTTGGAATCTTATTTCTCTTTAATGTTTTTCCAATTTCAATTAAACGAGAATTTTCTCCAGTACGACTGATTAAAATAGCCAAATGATCTCTCTTTTTCATAAGGGCCAATAACTCTTGTGTATTGGTAGAACGATATACATTGGCAATTTTTCCACAATAAAAAAATTGATTGCACGCGTATTCTGCAATTGCTACATTCACATCATGGGCATAAATATCAATATATTCTGCTTCATAAAACATCTTACTAATACGAACCATTTGTTCAAGAGGAATTTCTTTGGCATTATAGTCAAGCGCCTTTTTTTGTGTATCCACTATCTTTTTAATAACAGATGCCACATTATCTTTTGGAGACATTGTAATACTTTCGTTCCCATCTTCCTCATTAAAATTTCCCGCCTTTAAGTCGCTTAAAAATCGTAGCTTAAATTCTTGATATCCTTCACATCCAAGTTTTTGGCAAAACCTTGTAACAGAGGAAGCACTGGTAAACGTCACAGATGCCAACTCCCTTGATGATAATTTCTCCACTTGTTCCGGATGATTTAAAATATAATCTCTAATATCTTTTTCTCGTTCTGTAAGCTCTAAAATTCCTCTCATCTCTCTAATGATACCCATTTATAAACTCCTTCTTTTTCTTATTTGTCATTTTAGTTATTTTTGCTTCCTATTACGTTTTCTATGCTTATTATACAAAAAATGGCTATCCTAGCAAAGAAATACATAAGCTTTTGTTTGCTAGGATAGCCATTTTTTATCTATTCTCTTTTTTATTTACGAGGAGGCAGTCGCCATGTGGAAGCATTTATGCTCGCATATGGCCACTGCCTCCCAACGTGAGAAACTCGTAAAGCGTGTTTCTCATCGTTTTGATTGCTCACCAAATTTTAGCATTTGAAATCCCTCTCCATGAACTTCATTGGATTCTAACACAATCACAAAGGATTCTGGATCGGCTTCTTTTACAGCCATTTGTACTTCATACATTTGTTTGTTATTACAAGCACACATAACCACATCCTTTTTATCCTGTCGATATCCTCCTTCCGCTTTTAATAGCGTACAGCCTCTTTGACAAGTCTCTTCAATGACATGGGAAATTTTCTTTCCATCTGAGGTAACAATAAGCGCTAATTTCCCTGCATTGACCCCATACATCACTTTATCTACAACAACGGCAAATAAATAACTAACAATAGCTCCATAAATAAACCCATCTACATCTTTAAAAACAATACTGCCAATAACAATCACTAACAAATCAAACACTAAAATAATTTTTCCAAGAGGTAAATGTGGATAAAGCGCTTTCACAGCCATTGTAATAAAGTCAGCGCCACCAGTAGAAGAATTTTGCATATAAATCAAAGCATAGCCATAGCCTGAAATAAGTCCCGTACAAAGGGCAGCTAACAAACGACTTCCATTATACGTTGGAAGCAGTGGTCCTACATAGTCAATCATAACAGATGACAACAGCATACACCACATAGAGCGTAAAAAGAATCGTTTTCCTAATAATTTATAGCAAACGATCGCCACTGGAATATTCAAAAGAATTGTCGCCACTCCAATAGGAATATGAATTATCCGATTTAATATAATAGCAATGCCCGAAAATCCTGTCATTGGAAATCCTGCATTTACAGCAAAATTATAAATTCCAATGGCTACAAGAAAACTTCCAATAAATTCTATACACGTAGTTTTTAAATTTTCTTTTCCAAAAATTGTTTTTAACATGAAATTTCCTCCCTTTCAAAATAATATTTTTCTATCTCATCACACGTTCTCATCAAAATTTCTACCAAACAGTCTATTCTTTCCTATTATAAACATATTGTTCCATAAACTGTCTTCATTTATTTTATGCAAAAAGAAAAAAGTACACTAGGCAAATACTGCCTCATATTAGGAAAAAAAAGCCATATACGCTCTATAGTAAGACAAAAAAGAGCGATTGCAGAATCTTTATAATCTGCAATCGCTCTTTTCCTTCCTTATTTTACCATGTTATCTTTCTAGATTCAAGTCCTATCTTTCTCATAAGAAGGCAACAAAATTAGATGTCCATTTAATTTTTTTACTTCTTCTTTTGAATGAGTCGTTAAAAGAATGGTTCTTCCTTTTTGCTCTTCTAACACATATTGTATGACTTTCTCTTTTGTAGCTTCATCTAAACCAGTAAATGGTTCATCCATTAAAATATACGAAGATTTTGCCATCATTCCTCTCACAAGACTCACTCGCCTTTTCATACCACCGCTTAATTCTTTGACTGGCACTTCTACTACATGTTCTAAACCAACTCGTTGTAAGTGGGAGCTAATCATCTCTTTTAAATGTTTTGCTTTTCTTTCTTTTCCTTCCAATACAATGGCAATATTTTTCCAAACACTTTCCCATTCAAATAAGCGTTCCTCTTGAAATACCATCGAACATAAGGCGTCCTTTTTCAGTATAATCCTTCCACCATCTATCGGCTCTAATCCTGCTATCATACGAAGCAATGTCGTTTTTCCTCGTCCAGATTCTCCCATAACACAGTAAATTTTTCCTTCGTCTAGTGTTAGATCATAGTCGTTAAAAATAATTTTATCTTCAAATTGTTTTCTTATCTTCTCTAACTTCATAACTGTTCCCTGCAATCCGATATAATATAAAAAGTAACGCGTTCTCAAATAAATAGCTACATAAAATAATCATCGCTGTCCAAGCGAATAAATCTCCTGTTTCTAGGGAAATCTTTGCCATATAAAGTCGCTCCCCGATGGAATGTTCTGGCATTCCAATTACTTCTGCCGCAATTCCTGATTTCCATGCAAGCCCTACGGTAATGACCGCACTATTCATTAAAAACGGAATACACGTAGGACGGTAAAGATACCAAAATTTTTTCCAAAAAGAAAAACGAAAGATTTTAGCGACTTCTAATAATTGTTTTGGAGTCTCCATAAGGCCTGTTAGTACTGCTTGATACACAATCGGCATAGAAATGACAAATACAATAAAAAAGGTCAGCTTTTCAGACCCGATCCAAATTAACGCTAAAATAACAAAAGAAGCTACTGGCACCGTTTTCATCAAATGAATAATAGGTGCTATAAGCTCCTTTAACCATTGTACTTTATAGGAAATAGCACCCAAGAGACCGCCGAGTAACCATGCTCCTAAAAGTCCATAAAAAATTCTCACACACGAATATGCGATCACTTGATAAAACTCTTTTGTCTTTAAAAGTAAAACGGCTCTTTTTCCTACTTCAAATGGTGTTACGAGGATAATCGAGTTATCCATCACAACCGCCACCAATTGCCAAACGAGAAGCCAAAAGAGCAAAATGGCTCCTCGTTTTATCCATTGTCTATGGCAAGTAATAGAAATCATCTGCTGGTAACTGTCCTCCAACCATCGTCTTATCCAGTTCATAAAGAACATTTAAATACCCACTCAATGCTTCTTTCATCTCTTGTCCATCGATGTAAGTGATGTTACATTTTGGAATCGCTTTTTGTGCTAATGGTGCTTTTTCAATAATTCCAAGTTTCGCTACTAACTCAGCAGCTTCTTCCACATTTTCATTGACATAGGTTGTACTTTCTTTTTGTTCTTCCATAAAAGCTTCTACCGCTTCTTTATTTTGTTCTAAAAACTCTTTTCGAACAATCGTCACTCCTGTTACAAGTTGACTTTTCTCTTTCCCTTGTACTTGATTCCATTGTTCGGTCATATCCATAACAACTTTTAACTGATCGTTTTGTGCACAAGCGACGGTAACAAATGGCTGTGGTAATAATCCAATATCGGCCTGTCCTTTTGAAAGGGCACTGACAACCTCAGCGGCTTCTGCCTTATATTCTAATTTTACATCATCCGTTGTTAATCCATGTTCTTTTAACAGGTACTGTAACGTATAGTCTGGAGTATTTCCTTTTCCTGTCAATACAATCGTCTTTCCTTTTAATGATTCAATTGTTGTTAAACTGTCGTCGCTTGATACCATATATAAAACACCTAATGTATTAATATCAAGAACTTGAACAGCTCCCTCCATTTTATTGTACCAAATACTCGCAGCGTTGGCTGGAATTAAAGCGATATCCAAATCTCCTTTTAGAATTCCGGCCATCAGACCATCGGCTGCTGGCTCCATCTGAAATTCATACTCATTTGTCGCTTCTCCATTTTCCGAACGTTCCATTAAAGAAACAAGTCCTATGGAAGTCGGCCCTTTTAAGGAACCTACTCGAACTTTTGTTTTTTGCACCTCATTCGTTGTACTATCTGCTGTTACATCTTCACCAGTTGACTTCGTTGTGCCGTCTGTCTTTGCACCACATCCTACGAGCAACATAGAAACTGCCAGCAAACAAGATAATAGAAATGCGATTCCTCTTTTCATATTAATTCCTCCTGTCTTAATGATTACTTTTCGCAATTCCTACTTTATCACTCGGATTTTCATTCGTCAACTATGTACTTTATTTTATACATTATGCCTCATTGGCTCTTGAGTCTCCAAAAAAGAATAATGCCACTGTTCCAGGACCGGTATGAGCTCCGATCACCGTACCAATATCAAAAATTCTCACCTTTCCATTTAAATTTGGAAAAGTAGCTTCCACTAAATCGGCCACCTGTTTTGCTTCTTCATATCGTGCAGAATGAGAAATAAAACATTTTCCACGATATTCTTTCTTATCCTCTGCATAAAGTTCCATCATAGATACAATCTCTTTTATAACTTTTTTCCCACGCACTTTTTTCTTTGGAACTAATTTTCCCTCTTTATCCACCTGTAACAACGGAGAAATATTTAATAGATTTCCAAACGTAGCTGCCGCTGGTGAAATTCTTCCTCCCCGTTTAAAATGAGTTAAGTCATTGGAGAAAAACCAGTGCTGGAAACGAAGTTTATTTTCCTCTGCCCAATTTGCATTTTCATCAATATCCATTCCCTTGTCTCGATTATCACAAAGAGCATCCACTAACAATCCATATCCTGAGGATGCGCTTAAGGAATCAATCACATAAATTTTACGCTCTGGAAATTCCTCTTCTAATTCTTCTCTTGCAAGTCTTGCAGAGTTATATGTTCCAGAAATTCCACTGGATAGACAGATATGAAGAACGTCTTTTCCTTCTTTTAAAAAGCTTGAAAAAAATGCTTTGTATTCTTCTGAATTAATTTGGGAAGTTACTGGCATAGCTCCTTGATCAATACGAGCATAAAATTCTTTTGGTGAAATACTCTTCCCTAAATCATCATTATACTCTTGTCCATCCATTTGAAAATGAAATGGAAGATAAGGAATCTCCCTTTCCTTTAAATATTCTTCTTTTAAATCTGCCGTAGAACAACAACTAATAATATAATCCATAAATCCTCCCTATCTATATTTTATGTTCCATTAATTATTTAAACTCTCTTCTTATTTTTTTAAGCGATAAGAAGCACGCTATTTGTCCTGTTGCTTTTTCCTAAATTAACAATTTTATCATATAATGATTGTTTTTTCTTGTCAAATGCTATTCTTTTTCTTCTCATCGTTTTATACAAAATTTTATTTCTGTTTTAAAAAAAACTATACTTGTTTTCTTGTCATCAAAATATTTTAGCAACTAAGCCATTGACATGAATTTTTTCTGCTCCTATAATATTTCATAGAATCGATGTAATAGGATCTTTTTAAAGTTACTTATTATG
>UQVN01000101.1 GCA_900544525.1 uncultured Eubacteriales bacterium | reverse complement strand
TTATTTTTATAAGTAATCTTATAATCTTTTCCTTCTTCTAATTTCTTATCTCCATCTTTTACAACAAATTTTGGAGTTACTTTTTTACCTGTAAATTCTTGTTTTTCTATTTTAGGAACAACAAAGTCTTTCTTTGTATCTGTGCTATCAGATGGTTTTTGCTCTTCTTTTGCATCTTCTGTATTTTCTGGTTTTGAATTATCTGGTGTAGTTGGAACCGTTGGAACAGATGGTACACTTGGTACGGATGGTGCAACTGCTCCACCGCCGCCAGAGGTATTTCCTGAATTTCCAGAACCACCTGAATTATTTGGTGTATCTGGTTTACTTGGTTGATCCGTATTAGAGGAATCGCCTTGTTCCGTCTGTTCACTAGATTTTTGCTCAGAAATCTTCACTTGTACTTTTGTGTTCAATGTATAATAATTTGGATCTCTTACTTGAACTTCTACCCATACATCTCCAAAAGTAAATTTCGGATTTTCTGTTGTCCATTGGTTTTCTCCTTCCACACGATAATAAACAGTAGAAGTATATAATGTTCCATTTACCGTGACAGAATGTTCTTTTCCATCATATTCTCCTGTGTATCCTTCAACAGTGATATCATTAGGCATAGATGCTTTTTGAATTTGGAATGTAATCGTTGTTTCATCATAAGGTTTACCACTAATCGGTTTTGCTGTCACAGAAGCAATACCTGCATTGATATTATTTTTATACTCTAAAGTATAATCCACATTCAATGCCAGCTCCTTCTCTTCAACTTTTACTTTTAAATCATCTAATTGAATCGGATTTCCAGTATAAACAGGGCTATCCCCTCTTTCTCTTGTAATCACCATCTGTCTTGATTTTTCTCGATATACTGGTTGTAATGTTACGGTTTCTCCATCAGTAGCAGTAAGGTTCACTAATGGCTGTCCTAAATAATATACGGTATCTTGATTATAGGCTCTTGTATTATCACTTTTTCTTTTCCAACCAACAAAGCTATAATCTTTCTTTTGATCCACTTGATTTTCTTCTACAATACTTGCCGTAGCTTCATCATAAGTAAGAATCTGTGTAGCGATATCACTTCCATCTTCTTGTTCATATTTTACAAAGTATTTATTTGCTCGCCAATCTGGTATAATAGTAATATTTTCTCCATTACGCTCTAATACGATTTTCTCTCCTTCTACTACTTTTCTACCATTATAAAGCCAACCTGCAAACTGATATCCTTCTTTTGTTTGTGTAACTTCTAAATCCTCTTTTGTTAAAATATGAACACCGTCTGTTACGTCTACACTCTTTGGCTCTCCATATTTACTGTCACCAATAATAATGGTTCCTTCATTTACTTTCCACTGAGCAGTAACAACTAAATTTCCTCTATAGTCTTCGCTCACATAATAATCACTATTTGGTTGATATACTTTAGTCTCGCCTTTTATTTTCCAGCCGATAAAGGTATATCCTTCTCTTTTATAAGAACAAGCTGGCAATCTTAAACTTTTTCCAGCAGTAATCATAGAATCTTCCATGATCCCTTCTACTTGCTGTGCTTCCTCTTCTGTATCCGCTTTTTCAAAAGTAACGGACATGGCCTTTCTTGAAACTTTAGGAGTTACCATGACTGTTGTTCCATTTTGTTTTGGCTTTACAACAAGGGTATTATCTTTTACTGTTCCTGCTGTGGAAGACCAGCCTTTCCACTCATAATCGGAATCTATGATAAAATCACTTTCGGAAGGAAGGGTTACTTCTTTTCCATAAGCACCTTGAACAACACCGCTCTCTCCATTTTTCCATTGGATTCCTTTTGTTGGAAGTTTGTATTGAATCGTATAGCTTTTATACTGCCACTTAGCAGTTAATGTATAACCGTATGCAGAAAAAGCCTTATCACTTTCCTTTACTACACTACTTTCACTACCCTTTGACTTTGTCCATTCAATATAAGTTCCCTTCTCTTTAGAGGAATTAGTAGAAGTACTCTCATCATTTGGTAGCCCTTCAAAATCCTGCTCATAAAGAACTTTTGGATTAATTTCTAACTTACTATTTCCACTTGCCTTAGCTGGATACACAACTTCTCGTAATGATGGATTGTGATTAAACCATACAGATTCTAAAGCAGAATCTATTGGAAGAGTCAACTTACGAATATTTGTATCATTTAATACAAGTGACTTTAAGGCACTGTGAGCGCTAAGATCGATGTCTCCTGTTAAAGTATAGTTTCCATAGGCTTCTAATACTTCAAGTTTTGTGTTCTTAGATACATCTAACGATGTCAGCTGATTATTATTTAACCAAACAGCTTTTAGATTTGGCCATTTACTGAAATCAATTGTTGTTAAATAATTTTGAGATAAATCAACCACTTCTACATATGAAAATTCATATAGCTTATCTAAAGTTTCATCCTTTAATGATTGTCCTTGTAACATAATGGCCGTTACTTTACCTTGTTTGCCTTCACTAATATAGGTATCAATTTGATCTACACGATTAATCGTAAGCCTTTCTTCTTGACTTATACTGCTTTCCTCTAAAAATGAAATTGCGCTATTAGAAATAACATTAGGTTGTACTTCCTTTTGTGTCTCCTCTACAGTTTCCATCGTTTGTTGATTTTCTTGCTGTGATAATTCTTCATTTATATTTTCCGCCAAAACATGTTGTGGCATTGGAACTCCACTCAAAACACAACTTGCCACTAAAACTCCTGCTATGACTTTTTTCATATTTTTCCTCCTTTATTTATTTTATGTCAAATTTTAATCCTCATAGAAAAAATCTTCCAAATGTTTTGCTTTTTGAACACATTTTTCCATATAATTCCATTTTTCTTTTGTATTATCAATATATCACAGTCTTTTTTTCTCTTCAATACCATATATTGTTTTTTTAGAACCTGATTATTTTCCACCTATCTTATGGAAAAAACTATAACTTTTCTAATAATATTTATATAATCTTTACACTCTAAAAACACTTCTATATTTAATCTATGCAAAAATAACTAGACTTGCTTCTTTTTATCAATTTACCCTATGGATAACTTTATTTAAACTTTCCTATAAAATAAGATCAGTTTCTATCCAGTTCTAACATCTTATCCACTAGTTCTTCGCAAATCTCTAATTTTGTCTTTCTGTCAGTATCAATGATAATATCAGCAGCTGCTTCATACTTTTCTCTTCTTTTTTCCATCATATCTGAAATAAATGCCACATTTTTATTATTCTCAATTAATGGGCGATCATGACTATGTCTCACTCTCTCTAATATAAGCTCTGGATCCGCTGTCAATAAAACAACACATCCATTTTTTCTCATTTCGTTTACATTACATTCTCTTAAAGGTGTTCCACCTCCACAAGAAATAACGACATTTTTTCGTTCTTGCATTTCAATTAATAAATTTGTTTCTAGATCGCGGAAATATTCTTCTCCATGAACTTCAAAAATTTCAGGAATACTCATTCCTTCTCTTTGTGCGATCAACTGATCCATTTCCACTACCTCCATATCAAATAAAATATGTAGATAATCAGCAATTGTTGATTTCCCAGTTCCCATAAATCCAATCAGTACAATATTTTTAGAACATAACTTTCTTTTTTCTCTAAGCTTTTCTAACTGTTCCATGTTAAGACTTATCTCCTTTCATTTTATCGAATTAAAGTATTAAAAAAATTATAGCAAAGCTCCCTCTGTTTTACAACGTTATCTATTATTTTTACTTTTGAACAATCTCTAATACGAAAAAAGAAGTGTAGCTCTTTCCTCTACACTTCTTTTTCTATTCTTCTTTCTCTATTGTAATGTCTTTAACTCAGAAACCTCATATTCTTCATAAGATAAAATATTCTTTAAGTGTAACTCTCCTCTTGACCATGAATCATATTTTTCATATAAGACACCAATATTCCCATTTGGCAATTCTGTCAAGCAAGAATAGGAATATCCACTTTGTGGAGTGTCTACAGAATAGCAATATTTCCAATCAATACTATATTTATCATATCCACTCTGTCCAGTATCTGTAATAAGACCAATTCGAATTTTTCCATCTCTTCTTCCCGATGTAGAATTTGGCGCAGATAAGATAATTGCTTGTTTCCCATCAATAAGAGAAGAATAGTTCATAACGGATACTTGTGTTCCATAAGAAGTAGCTGTCATACCGTCTAACAGTTCTCTCTCTCCCCAAGTAATACCTCCATCAAGACTCTTACACATAGCAATTTTTCCTACACTGGTTCTCTCAAACATAGCAAGAGTTCCATCTGGAAACTCAATCACTTGTGACTCAGCAGTGGCTGCTGAACCTTCATTTGGGCCTTTCGAAAGATTCCATGTCATGCCATGATCATCGCTATATAGCACTCCAAAACAAGCGGATTTTATCATATAGACAGGAACTAAAATTCTCCCTTTATATTCTCCATTTTCAATCTGATGTCCAACTCCTGGACCAGTAATTAAAAGTTTCTCATCCTCATCCTTTAATTGGTTCATCAATTTCATTTCCGACCAAGTTTTTCCTTCATCATCACTATACTTCATTCCAAGATATGCCGTTGGAAATACCTTAAACATGGAATCCTTATAAAATACATTCATTGCCACATCTTTGTTAGATGCCTCTTCTAATAACTTTCCATTAGAAAATCGAACCTGATATTGCTTTACAGAAAGTGGTTCCCCATTTTTTAATAATTCAAACTTCTCATTGATAGCATATTCTGTTGGTTCTCCTGTGACATCATTATAAATAACTCCATTTTCTCTTACTGTATAGTTATAAGCCGAACTTCCATCTCCTTGCCAATGCAATTTTAAATATTTCTTTCCATTTATTTCTTTATATCCTGATCCAACAGACGCATTCGAAGAACCAATCCCAGCTGGCATCACATCAACAAACAAAAATAATCTTCCTGTTTGTTTATCCTGTACCATTTGAGGATCAATAAACGAAGCACTTCCTTGTATCTGTAAATCTCTCGCCCCCACTTCTCTTGGCCATTCTACTGCCTGTGGCGCATAATCATCAAAACAAAATGGGAGTGTTGGCTTTGAAAATGTTTTCCCACCATCATAACTAATGGAAAACGCAGTATCAATATTACTTTTTGAGTCATGGGTTCCCCCATAGCGAGCATCTGCGGAACTTGCAATTGCCCCACTTTTTAATGTAAGCAAAGATGGAATTCTATAATAATTGGATTCTGTTCCATCCCCTGCATAAAATATTTTCGTTCCATACTGGGTCTTTGCTGTCATATCTTTTAACTGCTGTTCTGTTAAAACTTCTCCATACACTTTCACATCATGAATGACTCCACCAAAAGGATATGCCGTTTTTCCTCCACGGATTGTTCCTCCTAATGTCACATCTGTTGTCCCTGTAATATCTTGTATAAATTCATATTCCTCTTCATAAAGGGTAGCAACAAGCTCTCCATTAGCATAAAGTGTATACCTTTTATTTTGTTCATCGGCAGTAAAAGCAATCGTATTTTTTGCAGGTTCTCCTTTATAAATTCCTCTTACACACGCTGGACGGCTCATTGTATATTTAAATACTTGATCGGTATTGCGAAGCTCCATACCCAATGCTCCAGAATTGGTCACATACAAATGGAAATGCCGATTTTCATTGCCAGCGGTACGATTGGATACACTGAATAATGACTGATATTGTTGTGTACTTGTTGAAGTATAAGTAATGACAATAGTACCTTTTCTAAGTTGTCTTATTAACTCTGCATTTTCTTCTTGACTTAAATCAAAGGTGCTACCCTCTGAAATAGAAATTTCATTCTTTTGTAGTAAAGGAATCTCTTCTTGTATAGAATCTATTGTAAAGTTATCTGTATTTCTACTAGTTGCATTCACAAATGTGATAGCATTTGCACTGATTAATAAAGAAACAACGGTTGCAGTTACAATTACTTTTCTAAATCTTGCCATACGTTCTCCTCCACTTTACCACATATCTTTTCTATAAATTTCTAATATACTTCCTATATGATTTTTCTCATACACTCTTTTCTACATCACTTCTTTTACATCCACTTTACGATTTTCTCTTAATGACAATGTTAAGGCATCTGCAGTTCCAATTACAGCTCTTGCTGCCTCTCCAGTTAATAGTGGGCGAAACTCTTCTGTCACAGGTGCGCCATGTAACAATTCATTATAATATTTCATCTCATTTTTCATAATACTATGCAACCACATCGGTGGCTTTTTCCCTGGTTTTCCATACATAATGGCTCCATCCATTTCGGTTCCATGATAAATTCTAGTTCTATCATCATCTTCTTCTTGTGATTCATGGACAAGAAAATGTTCCTCTCTTCCTTCTGTCTTCAATGTTCCTCCACAGTTACACATATCAATTCGAATGGCACCTTTTGTTCCTTGAATTAACACATAGTGTTCTGGCCAATGAAAAGCAGAACCATATTCTAAAAGAGCAAATCGATTGTTTGGAAATTCTAGATTGATAAAGAGCATATCGTCTTCATCTCCAAAATTCTCTCCTTGATGTGCTACATTTCCTCCAGTCATTGTAACAGTTTTTGGCATTCCCCCCATAATAAACTGAATACAGTCAAGCTCATGAATATGATGATACAGATGTCCACCTGATTTCTCTCGAATCTTTTTCCAAGAAATGGTTGGTTGCTGTTCTTCCCAACCATTTCTTGCGGAGTGACAATAAAGCACATCACCAATAACACCGTCATTAATTAATTTTTTTGCATGCCGAACTCCATGGAAAAAGTTCATAACATGACCTGCCATAAACGTCACATGATTTTCCTCACAAGCTCTTACCATCTCATCGCAATCTTGATAAGATAATGCAATTGGTTTTTCACAAAAAACATGCACCCCATGTTTAGCAGCCTTAATAACTGGTTCTTTATGTAAATAGTTTGGAGAAGCAACAATAACTGCATTTACATCTTCTCTTGAAAATAAAGTATCAAGATCCGTTTCCACATCACATCCTAATTCTTCTGCTACTGTATGAGCATTTTCTGGGTCATAGACAGCCACAATTTTTGCTCCATCTTGTTCTTTCATAATTCTTGCGAGCTCCGCTCCAAAGTAACCAGTCCCCACAACAGCATAACCGATTGTTTTCATAATATAAGTCCTCCTTTTACTGTAATCACAACAATTTTATTTGTCAGGATGAAAACCATCCCATCTTTTGCATTTTTTGTTTTCTAATTTTTCCACTTCTTCTTATTTTACAGAACCTTCTGATAAACCACCTGCGATTTTATTTTGAATAAAACAAAAGAAAATAATAGATGGGATTACAACGAGAGCTGATGCCGCCATCATATCTCCCCAATCGAGAATTTCCGCTCCTTCTAAAGATTTTAATGCTACAGAAACCGTCATCTTATCGGTTCCATTGATTAAAATTAAGGAATATAAAAATTCATTCCATGCATTAATAAAAGTGTAAATAGCAGTTGCCACAATTCCTGGAGCTACCAGTGGTAATACAATTTGAATAAAAATCTGTGCTTTATTAGCACCATCCACTCTTCCAGCTTCCTCGATTTCAAGGGGTACTGTTCGAAAAAATCCAACGAGCAACCAAACTGCATAAGGAACACTAAAAGATAAGTAGACAATAATCAGTCCGATTCTTGTATTCGTAAGCCCCAACTTTGCCATAACAAGAGAATATGGAATCGCCAACAAAATCGGTGGAAACATATAAGTTGTAATCAGAACTTTTGTCATAATATTTCCAAACTTCGGGAAAAAGCGGACGACTCCATAGGCTGCCATTGCAGAAATCGTAATGGCAATGGCTGTTGTACAAAGAGAAATCAGAACACTATTTCCAATATTGTGGGCAAAATTTAAATCTTGAATCACATGACGATAATATTCCAATGTGAACGTCTTTGGTAAAAAAGAGGTTGGATTACCTGTTAATTCTCCTTTTCCTTTTACCGAACAGATGAGAATCCAAAGGAGTGGAAATACTGCTATGATAGATAATAAAATTAAATACACATGGCTGACTGCATCTCCAATCGAAAACTTCTTCTTGTGCTTCATATTATTTCTCCTCCTTTTCCCACTTGCCTAACACAGCAAAATATGCAATACAGACAATCATTAAGAATAATAGCAATAAGACAGTAACCGCAGAAGAACGTCCAAGTAGCTTCGTTCCCCATCCCATGTTATACGCATAAATCGGAACCGTTGTTGTTGTATTTGCAGGTCCTCCACCTGTAATAAGATAAATAATATCAAAGTTATTAAATACCCAAATAGTTCTTAATACAACAAGAAGCCCAACAACAACTTTAATATGGGGAATCGTAATATGTAAAAAGGATTGATAGCCCCTTGCTCCATCAATTTGTGCCGCCTCATATTGATCTTGTGGTATTGTTTGTAAAGCGGATAATACATTAACCATAATCATCGGCGCACCAAACCAAATATTAATAAGAACAAGGGTAATAAAAACCATATGTCCATCACTTAAAAATTGAGGTAGTGTATCCGTAATCCCAAGCTGTACTAGTAAGTTTGGTAAAAAACCATATACTCCATTCAAAATCCATTTCCATGAAAGAGCAATCACAATAGATGGAAAAGCCCATGGAATAATTAATAATGTCTTATAAATACCTTTTAAATGTTTTACACGATTTAACGCCAATGCAGAACTAAACCCGATAAGAATCTGCCCTACTAATGAAAAAACTGTCCATTTTAAGGAATTAAAAAATGCCGAGAAAAAAGAGCCATCGGATAATACCGCTTTATAATTATCAAACCCGCAAAAATGATAGACTGGTTTAATTAAATGTTTTGTTGTAAAACTAAAATATACACTTGAGAAAATTGGATAGAGCAATAAAGCTCCAACAACAATCATAGCTGGCAATACAAAAATCCACCTTGTTACATTATATTGTCCTTGTTTTTTCACCATATATCCCCACCTCTCTGTCATTGGTTCAAACACAAAAAACTTATAAACGATAGAATAATAGAAAAAACGGAGATGCTATCACATCCCCGTTTTTCTAACGGAAGATACCTTCTTCCTTACACATTTCTTTATTCTACTGTACTAAATAAGTCATTTAACTGTTTTTCTGCTTTTTGTGCCGCTTCTTTTACATCCGTTCCATTTGTAATAATATCTTGGAACATAGACTCCACAATTCCTTGGGATGTTAAGAGTCCCGCTTGCACACTTGGTCCATGTTCAAATCCAATGGCAGTTCCAATGTCTACTGCGTGACCAATAACATCAACCGCATTTGAAAATTGTTTTACCGTTTCATTTTCTTGATATTCTGGTGAATCCGCAATTCCTTTAATGGAAGGAAGCATACCAACTGGTGTTGCATCCAAGAAATCTATGTAACGCTCTTTTTCATAGAGGTATTTTATAAATGCTTCACACACTTCTGGATGTTTGGAATTTTTCCAAATAACCATTGGAATATTAGAAGTTTCAATTCCTGTTTCTTCATCATTTTCATTGATTTTTGGAATCGGTGCACAGTCAATCTGGCTCACTAGATCTGGTGAGTTTGCTTCTACACCACTGATCTGGAATCCACTATTAAAATCAAAAGCTGTTTTTCCTTGATAGAATAAAGTTGCTTGATCTAATACTGCATAGTTTACAGAATCTTTTGGAGAACATTGTTTATATAGATCCACCCAATAATTAATTCCATCAATTGCTAAATCACTCGTTAAATTAGCGGTAAGATCATCGTTTAATAAACTTCCACCACCACTTCTAACATAGAAATTCAAAAATCTTGTGCCCATTAAGTCATTAGAGCCACATGGGAAAGATACTCCATACACATCATTGTTTGTGAGAGCAATTGCCGCTTCTCTAAATTCATCCCATGTTTTTGGGACTTCTAATCCAGCTTCTTTTAACAAATCTTTTCGATACCACATAACCTGTGCATGAGAATATAATGGGACAGAATAGTTATTTCCATCTTTTGTCCCTTCCTCAATAGCAGTTTCTGCGAATTTATCTCTTCCAATACTATCAATCAATCCATTTAATGGGATAATGGCATCAGAATCGATCATTTCCACTACATGTCCTGGAAGAGCTGTACTCATATCAGGAACATTACCAGATGCAAGCCCTGTCGTCCATTTTGTATAAAAATCCCCCCATGAAAAAGTTTCGATGTTAATCTTGACCTTTGGATTTTCTTTCATAAAGGAATCTGCCGCTTCTTGAATGACGTCAAGACGTTGCCCTTGTGTAAAAGAATGCCAAAATGTAATCTCTCCTTCTAATTCTCCTGTCGTTCCCCCTTGTGCTACTTTATTTGTTGTACCATCCCCTTGCACTGTATCCTCTTTTGCACTATTGCCCCCACATCCAGCTAATGTTGATACAACCATAATTGCCGATAACAATACACCAAGAAATCTTTTTCTCATTTACATTTCCTCCTCGCTTTGTGTAGTTTGATTAATCTTTCTAAATAATA
>UQVN01000100.1 GCA_900544525.1 uncultured Eubacteriales bacterium | reverse complement strand
AATATAGATATATATTTTTTAATTACCTTTTAAATCATTATGGTAAATGTGTTAAATCAATACAACACATATATAATTTTAATTACTTTTTTCTAATTTTCAATACGTTTTTTCTATTTTATTTCAAATATATTCATCTGCTGGTACATTTCTTTTTTTTCCGTACTTATTACTCCAAATTTTTCATTTATTTCTTTATAATAACTTGATAAATCAAGATCAGCATCACAAATATTATTAAGTTTTATAATTTTAATTAAATACTTCTCTTCCAAATATTTTTTTTCATCTAAAAGCCTTTTATACAACATATCACTGTTTACAAACCATATTTGTACATAATTTGAAGTGTTAAAAATTATATTTCTTGACAGTTTATTTTTTTGCTTAACTGACAATTCTACCTCTATTTTTATTTTATACTTTTCGCATAATAAATCACAAATATGCTGATTTCTTATTTGCATATATTCCATTTTTCTTTGCATATCTCTTTCAGTCTTAAAATCATCTATTGAAAGATTATCATTGAATCTCAAAATATGATTTAATACTTCAGCAACTTTTATCTCATGATCAAGTGTTCTTTTGTTTATTGTTGGTGCTTTTTTTACTTTTTTGTATATTTTTCCCGATTTTGAAATTGTTATTCTTGGCGGATACAAATAGGCCATTCCTTTTTTTGTGACAGTGTAATATCTTTTTGTAGTCTTACTTTCCTGATAATATTTAACATATCCCTCTGTAACAAGTTTCCGCATCCTATTCTTACATGTACCTTCATTAATGCCTACCAATGAACTAATCAAATTTATATCTAAAACTCTCAGTTTATCCAATGCTTTTAAAACCTCTAAATCCCGCTGCAATAAACGCATTTTCAAATATCCCTAAATATATATGATTCTATATTTTTAACGTCTATATAAGGCATTTTAATCCTATATGGTTTAAATCCATCTGACATTGTATCAATCCAATACCCTATACCTAACGGAAGTTCCTTTAGATCATTAGGATGAACTTTAAACTCATCCACAATTTTAGAAGTTCCATCTCCCGTTTTACCAAAAGAGTCAAGCTTACTTGTTATTTCTGCTTTCTTCTTAGTTCCAATTGCATTGGCCAATGTCTCTGCTGATTTATCGTCAGCCTGTTTAAGCAGATAAAATCCATGCATATTTCCAATTACAGAGCGTCTTATATTTTCATTTACAACATCCATATCTGCAACTGTTTGAGTTGATAAAATATTAGTTCCACCTAAAGAACGAGATTTATTGACAACATCAACAATCATATCACAAAAATAAACACTTAACTCATCAAATACGCATAAAAACTTTTCATGCTTGCCTTTTATTTTAGTAATATCTCCAAGTACATTTTTTATATCGTTTAATACCAGCTTTCCTACTCCACGTGCAAAATCAGTATACTCAAGTTTATTTAATAAAACTAAAACAACAGCATTTTCTCTATATGCCTGTTTTAAATTAAAATCCCTCCTGTTACTGTCAAATATTCTTCTTCCTTCGCCATGAGCCAACGTAGAAAACCTAGATAGAGATCCTTCGGCTGCTTCGAAACACCGTTTATGAACATTTATATAATAACTGTAATCACTGACATCTATAGAAAGTTTATACATTTCCAATGTATTCATAAAATCATTAGCTGTTTCTATTAATGAGTTAAAAGATATATTAATATTTGCTTTGATCATAAAATCTGCCACTGCTTGAAAATATTCACTTGCCAGAGCTTTATAATGTTCTTCAGACCACTCCGACATATTTATAAGCATATCTTTTATTTGTGTTGCATTACAATTTTTAAACGGATTATAGCTGTGTGTTTCTTCTGGAATTGTCTGATTAATTATATATAGTTTTCTATTCTTTTTGATACATAATTTGGTTACAATATCGTATAAAGAATATTCACCATTATCTCCTTTACCATCCATAATTATACAAAACTCATTATCCTCAATGTGTCTAGCAGTAAAATTAGATATAGCTACTGTTTTACCAGAACCATTTTTTCCGCTAATAAATATATTTTTATCATAATTCAACGGTACATTGTCAAAATTATCTAATTTCTCTTTTTTTATTCTATGCAGCTTGATTATCTCGCTATTTCTATTTATTCTTGTTGTCTCTTTATACAAAAGTAAAGTGGCCAAGATAAAACTCCAGACAGCATAATAAAATAAGGATGTATTTAAAAGACTAATATCATATATAATTTTTTTTGAAGCTAATTCATTAATTTCATATACAAACGTTTCAAATTTTTGTCCTGTCAAATAAGATAGAATTAAAAATACAGTACATAATAAATAAGTAAACCAATATACTTTTGCCACTGACTTAACATAAGGATCTATCTTAGAATTAAGCAGATTATAAAGTAAACATGATACAAATACTGTAACTAATATAGGCATAATAGACTTAATTATCAAAAGAATTAGTACATTTGATAAATAATCATAAGAAATATAAACCACTCCTTCCACTTGCATTATTTTTTTTAATGATTTAAAATAGGTATTGTCAGATATACCATGCGCAAGCGTGGTT
Organism: uncultured Eubacteriales bacterium; assembly: GCA_900544525.1. Lineage (GTDB taxonomy): Bacteria > Bacillota > Clostridia > Lachnospirales > Lachnospiraceae > Scybalomonas. The sequence continues at coordinate 7,998 of UQVN01000100.1, read as the reverse complement.
ATTTTTCTATTTTATTTCTTCCAGAAAAGCACAAATAGCAGCATATATAAATCCATTTTCGTTATATAATCTAAATTCATTTTTTGTCATTTCTAATTTATCATTGGTATTCTTTTTTAGAATTATCTTTTGTTTTTTATCTGCTCCATCTACATTTTTTCTTTTTGTTGGAATACTTAAAACATAATTTTTAAAACCTTCATCCGCCCTCATTTTTTCGCAGCCATAATCAATTGCACAATTTAAAGCTTCTGTTAGATTTAAATTATTATGATTCGCAAAATCTTTCAATTGTTTTTTTTGTTCCTCACTTATTCTACAACATTTAATATAGCGTGGTGATCCATCCCTTTTTCTGTCTTTAAATTTTTCAAAATCAATATACATTCACTTCACACCCTTTTAAATTATTTCTATTTCATCAACTGCAATAGACAAATGATTCTCTTTATCAAGATCTAATCTTCCCCAAAGAGTCACTTTTGTTCCTTCTCTACATTTTTCATATATATAAGTAGCTTTTTTTCCACGTATATCACACGGAATTATATCGTATGTTATTGCATCTTTTTTACCAAACCCAACTAATTTTTTTGTTTCTAATTCAAAACGAGTCACTACTTTACCAGCATTACCAACTTCATTTTCTAAGTTATAAATTTTTCCCATCAAATAAACTTTATTCATTAAAATACCTCCTTTGCAAAGTAGGTCATTTGACCTACTTTTTGCTATTTTCTAGAACTGCTGTATTGAGAATATCCATTATTTCTTTCATTTTGGTTTTACAATCTTCTAATAAATCGAATACTTTTTTGTCTATTACTTCTCCCTCAGTATCCTCAATTTGCAAAATTTCATAATTTTCATTTACTTTTTCTATAGCTTTTTGCATAGATTTATACGGCTTATAAATATCTTTTATAAAATCATTTATCTCATAATCAATATTTGTTTCAGTTTTTTTGCGCTTAGTTTCCAGTTTGTTTTTTCCTTGTAAAAACTCATAAGCATTATTAACTGATATATCTCCATTATCTAATTTATCTTTTAACTCTTGATTTCCCTCTTTAATAACTTTAATATATTTTTTTGCCATAGCTTCAGACATACCAAATCTAGTATGAAGTAACGCACGTGTTGTACCAACTATTCTTTTTCCGTTTACTTCAGTTTTGTTCTTCTTAGCTTCTTCCACTATTTCTAAATAATCTTCTATCTCAGCAATATTAAAGCCACTACGTTGATGAACATTTGTTTCATGCATTCTAAATCTAGTTATTAACTCAGATTCATCTTTAGATACAACAACACAATTTGGCATTTCTAACTCTTTTTTTAATTTCTCGCTAATTTCAATACTGTTATTAAAAATATAATTAATCGCACTTAATCTCTTGTGACCCGTAACTATTACATAAACTGATGGATCCTCGGTTTCCTTTACAACGAGATTTTGTTCCAAACCAATAGTAGAAATAGAAATAGCTAATTCTTCTACTTCTTTTGGATCTATCTCATACTTTTTATATCTGCCTATTTGAATTTGATTATATGGTATACGTGCCAGTTTATCACCTTCAAATAACATACCATTTACCACATTTTCCTTATTTTGATTACTAAGTGTTTTCATTAGATCAAATTTAGCTGCCATTATCTTAATACCTCTCTCTCTATCTCATCTAAAACACTCTGCCATTCCTGTCCAACAGTTGTATTACCTTTATTAAAATCTGTGACACAAATGTCCTTATTTTTAAACGGCTTAGCTTGATAATGTATATTAGTCTTAAATAACTGATCTGCATTTAACTGAGCATTAATTTCTTCTTCAAAAGCTCTATCATCCTTATTACGAGATTTTTGATTAATAAGCACTTTATATTTAATTTCCTTACCAAATCCCTCGATAACTTGATATATCTGTGATAAAGTAGTTGCTACACCATCAGCAGCCCATTCATCACAAGTAGTAGGTATTATTACAAAATCACTTGCTATGAACCCGTTGGTTGTTAATAGTGATGGAAAAGGATTAAAGTCTAATAAAATAATATCATATTCATCCTCAATACATTGAGTTATCTTATTAATTATTCTCCCTTGATCACACATTGTGTTGCTCCTGACTAACTGTTCTGAATTTACTAGGGCAAGTGACGAACCAATAATATCTAAATTATCTGTAACATTATAAATAGCCTTATGTACTTTTTCACAGTCAACTTTTGCAGAGAACAAATCAGTCATAGACAAATACTCATCTTTAAAAACTTCATCTTTTAAAATAGTTTTTGATAAATTAGCTTGCGGATCTGCATCTATAATACAAATTCTATAACCTTTTTTAGAAAAATACTGAGCAATAGTTAAAAGTGAGGTTGATTTTCCAACACCGCCTTTTGTTGAATACGCCATAATTTTTTTTGATTTTTTTAATTTCATTTTTTTCTCCTTTTGTACTCCCTTGAGTACCCTTTCTATTTTATATATTTATTATAGCACATTACAGGTGTATTGTCTACCTTTTAATTATTTTTTTATTATTTTTGTTAGTTATATTGGGGACTACATTCTAAAAGTTTCTCTTTTTACTTCGTAAAAAAACAAAAAATAAACTACCCCTAGTTCCCCTACGTTTATTTTTTTTAGAAACTTTTAGAATTTTTTTACTTAATAAAAGAGATGATTATTTCATCCCTTCTACACTCTGCTTAACTATTTTTTTATACTTGTAATATGAAGTTTTTTTCATATCAAGGATCGTTAAAGTTTCGTTAACTGTATATATTTTATTTTCCTGTTTTTTTACAACTTCTTTAAAATTATCAGGTAAATCTAATTCTGGTCTCCCAAATCTTATCCCATTTGCTCTTGCAATCTCGATTCCTTCAGCTTGTCTTTTTCGAATATTTTCACGCTCCTGATGTGCAGTGAAGCCCAATATCTGTAATACTAGATCTGATATAAAAGTTCCTAATATATCCTTTGCAACAGTCGTATCAAGCAAAGTCATACTTAAAATCTTAATATCGGCTTTCTTTTTCTTTGTTATATATGTCCAGTTTTCCATTATCTCAGCATAATTGCGACCCAATCTATCCAATTCATGAATTACGATTAAATCTCCCTCTTTAATTTTTCTTATTAATCGTTTGTAATTTTTTCTGTTAAATGTTGCTCCAGAAATTACATCTATATATATATTCTCCCTTCTGATTCCATATTCTGTTAAATTTTTTAATTGCCTTTCATAATTTTGATCTTTAGATGATATTCTAATATAACCATAGTTCATCTTTATTACCTCCTTTTAGAAAGCCATTATAAACAAAAGTAGGTCAAATGACCTACTTAAATATTAATCTACTGACCAAACCTAAAACCACATATGTAATAACACTACCGCCACATATACTCTCATGTGGGGTTTCAAGTTTTTTAAATAAAAAGAGGCAAATCTAAATTTTGCCCGCTTTCTTTTTTTGATTTATTGAATTGTTTTCTATTATTTTATCTCTATTCTCACTGTAGTAATTTTTAAAATATTTCTTTTTCTTATCTTTAGTAGCTACTTCTCTGCACTCTGCCGAACAGTATACAAGATGGCTTTTATTTACTTCAAACTTTTTACCGCATACAGGACATTGCTTATGCTCTCTTTTTAATTTATTTTGTCTAATCAACTCATTTTTTTCTAAACGTTCTTTATTTCTTATTTCGTAACACATATCCGAACAGGTTATTATTCCATTTTTAGAATTAAATTTCTTTCCACAAACAATACATTTTTTTATCATATAGGTATTTCTCCCTTTTTCGCTGTACCCATTACATTTTATTATAAATATTTTGTATAACATCGTCGACTGGTTACAGTAAATTAATATTAGTTTCTCTTTTTATTCAACATCATCATAGAGTTCACTAACATGATAAACAACCATAGCATCATTAAATGCTTTATCTATTTTATCGCTGTTTTTTTCCAGCCAGTCTTGTCGTTTTTCTTCATTCCAATTAATCCACGATTTTGGTACTTCATACAGTATTGAAAGTTCCCCATTATCATAACAATTATCACTATCATTTATGAACTCGTAATTAGCATATACTGTAATTTTTGGCATACTTCATGACCTCCTAACTTTTTTCATATTTTCAATTAATTTATTTAATGATTTTATCATTTATATTTTTCCAATCCATGATATTGACTTCAATCCATAAATTAATATATTCAGAAATTTCTTTTGCAGTAATTTCATCCATTCCTGCATCGATTAATTTCATTCGATTATAATAACTACTGTCACTGTTAGCAGATGCTTCACAACAAATATTCCAGTCTGGTATTGCTATAAAACCACCGTTTATATGATGACCAAAAATTATTAAATAGCTGTTCTCATTTATTTCTACATTATGTTCAAAATAAATCTTAGTATTTTTCGTAAAATTATGTTCTAATTTTGTTATCATTTTTTATTTCACTCCTTAATATTAGCCATCTGTACCGGAAAGAAACGGTTTTCTTCAAATACTCTGGCACTACATTTTTACATTTAAAATCTAGAAAATTTTATCCTATCATTTTAATAATTAATGAATGTTGTAAGGAACACCAAACGTAATTAATAATTTATTGTTATGGCTTAATTTTAAAGAATGTATTTCATCACTTTTATCAGCAAATTCAGAATCATCTAAAATAGCTTCTATAATTTCTTTTATTTTTTCTGCCACTCTCATATAAAAATAATTATTTTTATATTTTATAAATTCTTCATCTTTTTTTAATGATTTATATAATTCTTCATACAAATCTTCAGATAATTCTTCATCATAATTATCATCATCTTCTTCATTAAAAAAAGGATACTTTTTACTCAAATAGTCTAATATATAATAATTAATATCATCATTTAGACAGTATACAATACTTTCAGTATTTATTAGCACTTGTTCGCTTTCTGCAATATGAGCAAGAATACTTCTACATTCTGCTATTCTAATAGACATACCCCAACATTCCCCAAATCCATCAAAATCATAATTAACTAAAATTGAGAGATCAATATCACATTTATTTTTAAATTCAATGATGCAATCGATAAGATTTTTAAATTCTTGTGGTGTTTTCTTTATTGTATCCTCTAAATAGTTAAATATATCTTGCCTTAACTCTTTAACCGCTATCTCCATTTTTAGATTTCCTTTCTATCTAATTTCTTAATTATTTCTTTATAAGAAATACCATTTTTAATTAGATCTAAAATAGTATTTCTAAAATTGTCTGGATCATATTCATTTAAATGCATAAGTATGTAATCATCTGCAAAGTCAGTAGCAATTATTGGTTTTTGCAACGCCATTCTATTATTTATATAATATTCCGCCTTTGTTTCTTTTAAAAGAATATGCGATAAAACATAAAATTCAAGAGCATGGTATCTCATCCGTGGATAAGAGTATATATGCATGTTGATGTTTTTTCTAGCCTTTTCAACAAAATTATTCCTTATATCATTAGCCCACTTTACCTGCTTTTCACTCCCAATTAATTCAGGTAAATAATTTATTGTTTCCAAAAAATTATTTTGGGAAGACTTAAGTATTTCTTCCTTTTCAATCCTTAATGCACTTTTATCCTTTTTCATTTCATTTCTTCTCCTACTATTCGGCATATATCTATTTATATAATGTGTTTATAGAATAATATTTTAAAACTTAAAGCATTATTTTCTTTCAAAATCTATGTCTAAATATTCAATATCCTCAATTTCCATAACATCTGCCCTTCCTAAAATAAATTCAATAAAAACACCTCCATAATTATATAAATGACATTTTGCAATTGTATCATTGTATTGATTTCTCAATGATGGCGTTTTTATATATTCTTCATAGCTTATTACTTTTATCATTTTATCTACTTACCTTTACTTTTTATTAATTTGTTTTCTCGGAGTACTTTGTTTAATTTCATATTTGCTGCCATCCTTTAGACCGAGTTCATAAGCATCTTCACTTTCATTTGTATAATTAGTTTTGACTGTTCTAATTTTCATTTGTGTTCTAACATAATCTACTACAGCTGGATGTAGATCTGTTAAAATAAGTTCATATTTTTTATCAATATTCATATCAATAAAAGAGTTTTTCAACTGCTGTTCTATACCTTTTGCAAATCCACGGCAGTAATCACGTTTATATACTCTAAAATCCATGTCTCCAATATAACATTCTTTAAGTTCTTTGATTGTTCTTTCCAAATAATCTAGTACAGGAATTACTACACTTTCACATAATGCAACTTCTTTCTCATATCCAACGTATTTAAATTGACATTTACTGTTTATTTTACCTAGATAATAAGCATTAACTCGATTGTATTTACAAATATTTCTGAATGTCCAATATAGATAACCTGTATAATACTGATTCATTGTTTTTTGAATAATGTCACCATTATTATCTTCATTTAATTCAAGTTCTGTAATTTTATGTTTAATCATAAGCTTATTTGCTCTATAAGTAGCCAGTTGAATTTCCTGATCACTAGCCCCAGGATCCTCAGCGATTGCCATCAGCTTTTTAATCTTATCAATTATTTTATCCATTTTTTTAACCTTTGTACTCCCTTGAGTACCCCTTTCTTTATTTCTATACTTATTATATCACACAAAAGGTGTATTGTCTACCTTTTAATGTAAATTTATAAGACTTATTTAGAAACAAAAAAAGATATTCGTTGATCCTGCAAGATTACAAACGAATATCAAACCCTTAGGCACTTGTATTATAATACATAAAAGGTAAATTAGCAAATTATCATTAAATTTAATATCAAACACTTATAAATACGTATTTTTTTTAATAGTTGATTATTCAGTCCTTATAAGTATAATTTTTTTATTAAATACTGTTTAATGCGTATTATCTAAAAGTGCAATAAAGACCACTTTTATACACTGTTTAAAATTAAGAATTTATAATATTTCTATTGGAATCAATCGTTACTGTAAAATATAATAATATTCGAGGTGAATAATATGAAAGCACAACAAGCAATAAAAAAAATTTTAAATCAAGAACATATGACTCAAAAAGATCTTAGTCAAAAGTTGAACTATACAAATCCAACAAGTTTAAATACAATACTAAGAACAAATAATCCTAATACTGAGAGTTTAATTAAAATAATGGATGCTTTAGACTATGAAATAATCTTAAAACCAAAATATGGACTCAATAAAGCTGCTAGATCAGTAGTTCTTAATAATGATGGTGAGTAATATGATTTATGGTTATGCTCGTATATCTACAAAAGAACAAAAATTAGACAGACAAATCGATAGTTTAACAAAATACGTTGATATAAAAAATATTTACAGTGATAAACTAAGTGGCAAAAATACCAACAGAAAAAATTATCAAAAGCTAAAAGAATTGGTAGTAGCTGGTGATATAGTATATATTCATGCACTGGATAGACTTTCTAGAAATAAGAGAGATACAATAAGAGAATTCAATTATTTCAAAGAAAAAGGTGTCATTTTAAGAATTTTAAATATGCCTACTACACTAATTGAACTAGACGGGCAACAATGGGTTATTGAAATGATTAATAATATAATACTGGAGGTTCTGAGTTCTGTAGCTGAACAAGAGAGAATAACAACATTAGAAAGGCAAAGAGAGGGCATTGAATCAGCTAAAAAGCGTGGTGTTAAGTTTGGTCGTCCTGACGTTAAAGACAAAGTAGATAAGGTAATTACATTAGTTAATAATGGAAGTAATGTAACCAATGCTTGCCATGAAGTAGGAATTGGAAAACGTACATATTATAATTATATTAATCTATACAGTAAAAAATAATGTAGTTTACTCCAATTCTTTTTTGGTGACTGCCTTTACCTTAAATTGTGATCGTGTTTCACGATCACTTGAATTTGCGGTTTTTTGCGTACAATTGGGAGTGCATAGGAAAAC
>UQVN01000099.1 GCA_900544525.1 uncultured Eubacteriales bacterium | reverse complement strand
CAGAGGATTATCACTTGGACGCCCTTTTGCAGAATAGATCTTAGCAGCCGCTTCACTATTAAGTCCATCTGCTCCAAGACCATAAACTGTCTCTGTTGGAAACGCAACAAGTCCTCCTTCTTGCAATATTTTTGCTGCTTCTATTAATTTTTCTTCATTGTTTTCTAATGATTCTAATTTTATTATTTTTGTGTTCATATTTCTTACCTCTTTTCAACCATGACTTTTATTATATCACACAATAATATGACAGGCGAATCTTTTTATTTTCTGCAAGAATATTTTTAGAATTCAACCATATAATGAGTTAAAACATTTTTTATTTGATTTCTTATGGAGGATTTATGCAAAACTACATCCGTACTCACAAGTTCACTTTCTTTTCTGTCATTTTCCTACTCCTCCTAATACCCTCTATTTATCATATATCCTCTCTCTTTTTAAAAGCCTCTACCCTTCCCGCCAAATATACCGTTGTCATCGATGCCGGACATGGAGGATTTGATCCTGGAAAAGTGGGAATTGACGGTTCTCTTGAAAAGGATATTAATCTATCCATCGCTCTAAAACTTCGACAACTCCTTACACAAAATGATGTAAAAGTGATTATGACAAGAGAGACCGATATCGCCCTCTTTGAAGAAAGTGATACAAACAAGAAGAAAGCTGATATGAGAAATCGCCGAAATCAGATTGCAACGTATCAACCTGATATCGCTGTTAGTATTCATCAAAACAGCTTCCCTTCTGAAGCCCAAAAAGGTGCTCAAGTCTTTTATTATGTTCATTCAAAAGAAAGTGAGCAACTTGCCAAATTATTACAAGCCCAGTTGATTGAAACTCTAGATCCAACCAATCACCGAACATATAAATCCAATGACACCTACTATTTATTAAAAGGAGCAACTTGCCCTATGGTCATCGTTGAATGTGGTTTTTTGAGCAATTTTGAAGAAGCTAGCAAACTAAATTCTGATGAGTACCAAAACCAAATCGCTTGGGCCATTCATCTTGGAATTTTAAAATATTTAAATACTTATTGTTCTTAACCAAAGAACATAACTGCTTTTACATGGCTCATTGCCTTGGCGAAAAAAATAGAACAGGATCGATCACATTTTCACGTCCTGTTCTACTCTTTTGCCTCTGAGATCTATTATTGTAAACTTGGTTAATTGGTTACTCTGCCTTTTGGTTTCTCATAGCTTTTTCAATCGTATTGTTTTGTGATATACAACGCACGATTACTACCCTACTTGTAACCCGAGCCCCCTTTTATACGTTTTCCCTCACCTCTTTCCTTTTTTAATTAGAAGCTCTTATAGAGAATATACCACTTTTTTACATTATTTTCAATATCTATTTTAATTTTTTGTAAATTTATAGAAAGTTTATGTTTTAATGCTTTACAGTTTCATCAATACCGTATATACTGAATATATACTAGGTGTGGTGTAACTTATAATCACTTTAGTATAACAATGAAAAGGAAGTGAGCAATATGAAGTTTGAAAGAATTAACGAAAACCAAATTCGTTGTACTTTAAACGAGACTGACTTGGCAAACCGCGATCTGCAACTAGCCGAACTCGCTTATGGCACAGAAAAGGCAAAAGCACTTTTCCGTGATATGATGCAACAGGCTTCCTATGAACTAGGATTTGAAGCTGAAGATATTCCTTTAATGATAGAAGCGATTCCTGTAAACAAGGACTGTTTAATATTAATTATTACAAAAGTAGAGGATCCAGATGAACTCGATACTCGTTTTTCACGATTCTCTAAACCTATCGCCATTGATATGGACGAGGCTGATGAAGAAACTGAGGAAGAGGATTACCAAGAAGATGACGGAGATGCGGAAGATGCCACAGAGGATGAAGAAGATTCTGTGACAGAAGAGCAAAAAGAACTTACAAAAGAGCAAGAAAAGAAAACAGAAACTCTCATTGATTTCTTAAAAGAACTCGATGCGGATTTAAGTGCTAGCTCTCGTCAAAAGACATTGAATGAAGACTCTACTCATACAAAAAAAGAAACAAATAAATCCACTCGCATACAAGGAAATCCATATCGTATGTTTGTATTTAAAAACTTGAATACCGTTATTCAGGCTTGTAAAGCACTGAATTATATTGATAAAATTCCAAGCAAACTTTATAAGAATCAAGATAATAATTCTTATTGCCTTATTGTTCAATATACAGATGCTATCAGCACAGAACAATATATTAGACTTTCCTCTGTTTTAATTGACTTTGGAAAAGAAGAGCATAACACATATGCGGTTGATGCCTATCTAAAGGAACATTATTCTCTTTTTATTCCAAAGAATGCGATTGAAACACTTGCAAAATTATAAGCGACTGATTCTAGTGACAGTTTTGTCGTTTTTATTACAACGAATAAAGAAAAGTCATGGGTAACATGATACAAAAAAAGACTGAACAATATAAAATGTTGTTCAGTCTTTTTATAACTGATGAAAAGCACCCTATGGGAACTTTTCATAGAAAACAAAAACCTATACTACAAACTTTTTATTATTAGTTTGCTTTTGTTGCTAAATATTCATTTAATGTATCCACTAATTTATCAGCGTCCATTCCATGAACCATAGCTGCTTCTTCTAAAGATTCTCCTTGAGCAGATGGACAACCGATGCAGTGCATACCAGAAGCCATTAATACTGCTGCAAGATTTTCATCAATGCTGATGATTTCTGCAATAATCATATCTTTTGTGATCTGTGGCATGAAAAATTCCTCCTATCTATTTAATCTTTTTTCAGTATAATATATTCTTCCCAATAATTCAAGAAGCATCACAGAAGTTCTTCTTAATATACAATTTCTTCCTTCTTTTTTTTGCCAATCGAAAAAATTTCTCATTAATTTATATTTTTCACTTCTGTACTAAATTTTGTTCAATTTCTACTCTATTTTGTACTTGCTATAACAGAATAACTGTATTAAAATAGAGGTAAGTCTATGGGAATGATGAGAAGCTACTTTGCTAGCTTTTCACGTTGGCCAGCAGATGTCATATAAGAACATAAATGCTCTTACATGACCCATTGCTTTGGCATAGAACATAGATAGATAGAACAAAGTACACAAAGTACAAGATTTAAGGAGGATACTACAATGGCATATGTAATTTCTGACAGCTGTGTAATGTGTGGAGCTTGCGCTGGAGATTGTCCAGTTGGAGCAATTAGTGAAGGAGACGGACAGTACGTTATCGACGCTGATTCTTGCATCGATTGCGGAACTTGTGCTGGAACTTGCCCAACAGGAGCAATCAGCGAAGCTTAATTTACATTATTTTAACAAAGCTGAAAAAGAAGATTGGATCCAATCCAATCTTCTTTTTTTTCTATATGGAATTTCCCTATCAAAATGCTTTTTCTAAATTCTTTATGTAGCTATGTAAACTCTCTATCCAAATTAGTTATCTAAATCCTTTATCCAAGTTCTTTATTTTAAAAAGAATCTCTTTCTCTTCTTTTTCATTTTCTTTTTACTAGGTTCTAATGTGGCAGCTGCTTCCAATCTCGCCTGCTGTCGATTTCGAATGGTTTCATCTAACTTCTTAAATCTCTGTTCTTCTTGCTCTTCCTGCACTCGGAATTGATAATCCATTTCCTTTAAAACACGCTCTGTTACATGATCGCTAATGGCCTGTCCTAAAATTTCATTGTTTGTCAATAGCGCATTGGCTATAATCTTATTCATTACCATTTGAAATTGATCCATTCTACTATCTTCTACAGATTCTACTAAATCTTTTGGTTCTACAATCGCAATCAATTCTTTATTTTTTTCTTGGACTTTTTTGGTATTCTTATTTTTCTTGATCACCACTTCCTCCTCCTGTTCTGCTTTTTGATTCCACTCATCTTTTTTACCTAATAATTCTTTGATTCCATGCTCATTACTTAAATCTAAATCTGGCATCATCAATTTAATTGCCTTTAATTGAAATCCATTTTGCTTTAACTCTTTTACACATTCTAGCACTCGGATATCTTGCTCAGAATAACATCTACGCCCCATATCGTCCCTTGAGATTTCCATTTTAAGCTCTTCTTCCCAGTATCTTAATACATGAGGTTCCACTTCTAATCTTTTTGATGCATCAGAAATCATATATCGTTTTTCTTTCATATGTTCTTCACCCTCCGTCTTAGTTTACATTCTTATATTCACGATTCTCTTTCTTCGCTATTTTTTATTATAGTGGACATACCCTTTCCTCTCAACGAATACCGTCTTCTAATTTCAGACGAAATGGCACAAAAAAACGGAGAAATCCTCTTTTTCGAACTTCTCCGTCTAATATTTGACAATTAATGCCCTTAAGAATTCATACCAAACCATGAGAAGTACGCTTTGCGAACTTCTCACGTTCGTGGGCAGCGTCAAATAGAAATGCAAGCATTTCTGATTGACTTATGCCTTGCACGTAAATGAAAAATCATCCTGACAATTCTTATCGTGCTTTATTTGCAAACTTCGTATATTGTCCAAGCCATACTAATTCCACAGAACCAGTAGAACCACTTCTTTGCTTTGCCACAATAATTTCTGCAATTCCTTTTTTTTCTGAATCTGGATTATAGTATTCATCACGATAAATAAACATAACCACATCGGCGTCCTGTTCAATAGAACCAGACTCACGAAGGTCAGATAACATTGGCTTATGATCTGGTCTTGATTCCACTGCACGGCTTAACTGAGATAAGGCGATAATCGGTACTTCAAGTTCCCTTGCTAATGCCTTTAAAGAACGCGAAATCTCCGCAATTTCTTGCTGTCTTGATTCTGAACGCTTTCCACCAATCATTAACTGTAAATAGTCAATAATAATTAAACCAAGTCCATTTGCCTGTTTAAATCTTCGACATTTAGAACGCAATTCTGAAATGGTGATTCCAGGGGTATCATCAATAATCAAATTGGAATTACCAATAATCCCTGCACTTTCCATCAGCTTTTCCCATTCTTGATCCTGTAAGTTACCAGTACGAAGATTTTGAGAATCCACCATAGACTCACTAGCTAACAGACGGGTTACAAGCTGTTCCTTTGACATTTCAAGACTGAAAATTGCCGTTGGAATGTTTTCACGAAATACTACATGTTGTGCAATGTTTAGCACAAAAGCGGTTTTTCCCATGGCAGGACGAGCTGCCACAAGCAACAGTTCTCCTCCGTGCAAGCCTGTAAGCTTTGCATCTAAATCTAAAAAGCCTGTTGGAACTCCTGTGACTTTTCCTTTATTCTTAGCAGCCATCTCAATAGTATCTAAGGAATTTAAAACAATCTCCCTAATAGGAACAAATTCCTGTTCTCCAGCTCGGTTTTGAAGCAAATGAAAAATATCTTTTTCTGTCTTTTCTAGAATTGTATCCACTTCTTCTTTATCAAGGTAACAATCATTAGCAATATCCTCTGTCACCTTAATCAGACGTCTTAGTGTGGCTTTATCCCGCACAATCAATGCATATTGTTTTGCATTAGCAGCTGTTGGAACCGATAAAACCAAATCTTTAATATAAGATAAATTACTAATACTATCTGGCACTTCTTTTTCTTTTAACTTATTTTGAAGTGTAACAAGATCGACTGGCTTTCCCTCATTATAGAGTTCTACCATAGCTTCATATAAAATCCCATACTGTCCTTGATAAAAATCATCTTTTGTTAAAATATCGGATACAACGACAATAGCATCTCGATCCATAATCATAGAACCGATAACAGACTGCTCTGCTTCAAGACTATGTGGTTGAATTTTTTTGATAAATGCCTCGTCCATCCTACTTGCCTTCTACAATCACCTTTAAAGAGGCTGTTACTTTAGGGTGTAATTTAATTGGCACCATATGAGTCCCTACTGTTTTAATGGCATCATCTAATTGCATTTTTTTCTTATCTAACTCTAAGTTTAACTGAGCTTTTGCAGCTTGAGCGATTTCCTTTGTGGAGATAGATCCAAATGTTTTTCCACCTTCTCCTGTTTTAATCGCTACTTTAATCTGCATTTCTTTCATTTCTTCTGCTAATTTTTGTGCTTCTGCTAATTGTTCTGCAGCAATTTTTTCACTGTTTGCCTTTTGCAATTTTAAATCATTTAGGTTTTTTGCATTGGCTTCTAATCCTAATTTTTTAGGTAGAATGAAATTACGAGCATATCCGTCATTTACATTGACAAGCTCCCCCTTTTTACCTAAGCTCTTTACATCTTCTAATAAAATAACTTTCATATCAAATATCTCCTTCTGTTTTCATAGTATCAAGTATTAATTTTAACTGGGTAACAGCTCCATCTACTGTCTCATCAGAAAGCTGTGCTCCTGCTACATTTAAATGACCACCGCCTCCTAATTTTTCCATAATGACCTGAACATTCACATCATCAATAGAACGAGCACTAATAAAGATCTGTTTTCCAATCTCTGTCATAACAAAAGATGCGCGAATGCCTTCGATATCAAGAAGTTCATTTGCTGCCTGTGCTGCAAGCACATTCGGGCTGTCAACTCCGTCGCTTGGCATAATAGAAATGGCAAACTCATCTAAATAAACTTCGGCTTGACGAATGACTTCCGCTCGAAGTTTATAGCTTTCCATGCTATTTCGAAACATCTTTCTTACGCGAACCACATCAGCCCCATTTCTTCTTAAAAATGCTGCTGCCTCAAAAGTACGCACTCCTGTTTTCGTAACAAAATTGTCCGTATCCACAAGCATTCCTGAATACATGGCATCTGCTTCAATTGGTTTTAATTTTGGCTTATCTGGAATATATTGAAGAATTTCTGCCACCATCTCACAAGAAGAGGAAGCATATGGTTCAATATAAGATAAAATGGCATTGCTAATGACCTCACTTGTCTGTCGATGATGGTCAAAAACAACAATGCTCTTTGCCAACTCTAATAATTCAGGACATTCCGTATAACTTGGACGATTTACATCCACTACCACTAATAAAGTAGAAGACTTTGTCAAATTAATGGCTTCTGTGCTATCAATAAATAAATCTTCTTCATAGGAATCATCTTCCATAAAATTATTTAAAATTGGTCGAATTGAAATGGTCGCCTCATTAATAACAATATGGGCCTTTTTATTGAGAGTTGTTGCCAAACGATAAATTCCTATTGCAGCTCCAATGGAATCTACATCTGGATATCGGTGTCCCATAATGACAACTTCGTCTTTTGTTTCCATAATTTCTTTTAAAGCATGGGCTTTTACCCTCGCTTTTACTCGAGTACTTTTCTCCACAACTTGCGTCTTACCACCATAGTAGGAAATCTTATCTCCATCCTTTACAACCGCTTGATCCCCACCACGTCCAAGGGCTAAGTCCATAGCAACTCGTGCAGATTCATATGCCTGTGTATAAGTAGTGCTATTGATTCCTAAACTAATACTTAAAGTAACCGCTAACTCATTTCCAATATTAATGGCTCTTACTTCATCCAAAATAGAAAACTTGGTGGACTGAAGCTGTGGCAAATATTTTTGCTGAAAAACAACAATAAACTTATCCTTCTCAAGCTTCTTACAAATAGCATCTACATTTTGCATATATTTATTAATTTTTCGATCGATGAGGGCTACTAACAGTGACTGCCTCACCTCTTCAATACTATCGAGGACTTCTTCATAGTTATCAATATAAATCAGACCTGCGACGAGCCGTTGTTCTTTGTTCTCTTTAATATAATGCTGTAATTCGGTTTCATTGAAGAAATAAAAGGCGATCATAGAATTGGCTTCAACTACTTCTTTTTCACTCTCTTCTTTATTGATCAAACCTTCTACACAAACTCGTTTCATTTCCACACTATAAAATTTTTCATTATAGAGCAAAGGAACTTTATTTTTTTCTTCCTCTTTTGGAAATGTGTCTTTGGACAGTTCATTAAATATCTTTTGGACATAATTTTTTGACTTCCAATCGTCTTTTGCGATCATCTCTTTAAATTCATTGTTATACCATAAAATTCCTCCATCTAAGTCGGTTAGAATATAGGGCAATGATAAATCCTTTAATAATTGTTTTTGAACTTGCCCATGCTCAGCGGCAAATTGTACAAGTTCTGCCATAATTTGAGGCTTTAATTTAATATAATATGTTACGAGGATTCCTATATAAATGACCACAAAAACGGTTGCAATAACTCCTGATTTTGTACTTTGAGAAAATAAAATTCCCACCATCATCACGAGCAATATCGCTGAAAGAATGGAATTCTTTAAGAACTTCTCTATCTGCCAGCTCAATATTTTTTTATCATTCATTTTTAACCTCCAATATTCCAAAGAACAATAGGAACATTATCCCGCTCTTTGCGAACATTATAGCATATCCTTACGCATTTGTAAAAAATAATACTATGTTTAGAAAAATGATGAGAAGTACGCTTTACGAACTTCTCACATTGGCAGGCAGTGGCATATAGGAAGCATAAATGCTCCCGCATGGCTCGTTGCCTTTGCGTAAACAAATAGGGAAACCGAAAGCTTTTTACCAACTATGATTTCCCTAAAAAATAATGTTTTAATTTTAATTATCCATCTTCTTATTATGCAAGAAGAGAATATTCTTCTAAGTTCCAAATTTTATCCACAACATCTTGATAAAATTCTGGCTCATGGCAAATTAAAAGAATACTACCTTTATATTCTTTTAACGCTCGTTTTAATTCTTCTTTTGCATCCACATCTAAATGGTTTGTTGGCTCATCTAATAATAAAATATTCGTCTCTTTATTGATAAGCTTACAAAGTCTTACTTTTGCCTGCTCACCACCACTTAACACACGCACTTGACTCTCAATGTGTTTTGTTGTAAGACCACATTTGGCTAAGGCTGCACGCACTTCATATTGACTATAAGATGGGAACTCCTTCCAAATCTCTTCAATACAAGTAATATTTTTATCTGGTGTCATCTCTTGCTCAAAATATCCTTGATATAAATAATCACCTAAATGACTTTTTCCAGAATATGCTGGAATCAATCCTAAAATGCTTTTTAATAACGTGGATTTTCCAATTCCATTTGCACCGATTAATGCGATCTTTTCTCCACGTTCCATTCGTAAATTAATTGGTTTTGCAAGAGGTTTATCATATCCAATGACTAAATCTTCCGTTTCAAAAATAACTTTTCCAGCCGCTCTTGCCTCTTTAAAGTGAAATTCTGGCTTCGGTTTTTCTTTTGCAAGCTCAATCACTTCCATCTTATCCAATTTCTTTTGACGAGACATGGCCATATTTCTTGTAGAAACTCTCGCTTTATTTCTCGCTACGAAATCTTTTAATTCTTCAATTTCTTGTTGCTGTTTCCGATAAGCGGCTTCTAACTGAGATTTCTTTACCGCATAGACTTCTTGGAATTTATCATAATCACCAACATAGCGATTTAACTCTTGATTTTCCATATGATAAATTAAATTAACAACACTATTTAAAAATGGAATATCATGAGAGATTAAGATGAAAGCACTTTCATACTCTTGTAAATAACGCTTTAACCATTCGATATGACCTTCATCTAAGTAGTTGGTAGGTTCGTCAAGTAATAAAATGTCTGGCTTTTCTAATAATAATTTTGCCAACAATACCTTTGTTCTTTGTCCACCTGATAAGTCAGTAACGTCGCGGTCAAGACCAATATCCGTAAGACCTAAAGCACGTCCTACTTCTTCTACCTTGGAATCAATTAAATAGAAATCATGATTCGTTAAAAGATCTTGTATTGTTCCAAGTTCTTCCATCATTGTCATCATCGTATCTTCGTCTGCGGATCCCATTTCATCACAAATTTGATTCATTTTTTCTTCTAATTCAAATAAAAAGGAAAAGGCGGATTTTAACACGTCTCGAATGGTCATTCCCTGTTGCAATACGGTATGCTGATCCAAATAACCAACACGCACATTTTTTGCCCACTCTACTTTTCCCTCATCTGGCATTAACTTTCCAGTTACAATATTCATAAAAGTAGATTTTCCTTCACCATTAGCCCCAACAAGTCCAATATGTTCCCCTTTTAATAGGCGGAATGATACATCATTAAAGATAGCACGATCTCCGAATCCATGACTTAAGTGTTCTACGTTTAAAATACTCATACTCTATTTAATCTCCTCCTTCAGTTAAAACTCTATTTTTCCTATCATTATCATTCATTTTTATAAAACAAAATCTGTTATCCCATTACTTTTTATTCGAATAACAACAATCATTTTATCGTATAACCAAGCATAAGGCAAGCATAGCTTCTAGCTCATTGTCACTCCATTGGCATATTTTTATATGCTAGGAAATAAATTTTAGAAATCTATTTTTCTATCGCATAAAAATAAGGGACTATTCTATAGAATCTCTATACATAGTCCCTTATCGATGGTTAATTATAAAACTAAAAAACGAATTTTATGATTGAAAATAGAAGCGAACATTTTGGCTACTTACAAAATTATTCTTCTACTACGAATACTTCTTTACCCATTCCGCAAATTGGACAAACCCAATCATCTGGAATGTCTTCGAAAGCTGTTCCTGGAGCGATTCCTCCATCTGGATCTCCTACTTCTGGATCATAAACATATCCGCA
>UQVN01000098.1 GCA_900544525.1 uncultured Eubacteriales bacterium | reverse complement strand
TTTTATTATTGTATTAAAATTTATGAACGATGAGAAGTTCGCAAAGCGTGCTTCTCATCAACACGAAAGACGAATGAAACGTGTTTCTTATTGCTCATTTGATTCCGCAAAGTGCTTATAATCATTTGTAATTTGTTCATACTGTTTTTTTCTATTTTCTGCGATTTCCATTATGTAGTCATAGATTTCATTTTTATAAGACAAGAAAGAGGCACAAACAGATGGACAAATCTTGCCGTTTTCGCTCATTTCCGTTATAATTTCACAAATTTTATCAAGAGAAAATGCTTTTTTATAGCTACGATCTTGTGATAACGCGCTAATAATATCAGCGACAGCAACGATACGTTCAGGAAGTGTTAAATCTTTTTCAGAGATTTGATAAGGATATCCTGTCCCATCCAAACGTTCGTGATGGCGAATTGCGATTTTAAGAACGGTATCGTCCACTCGATCTTTTAAAATCTTTTCCGTAAGCAGAGCATGGGATTCCATGATTTTCCAGTCTTCATCGTTTAATTTATCTGGAGATTCTAAGATTCGATGTGGAATTGCGATTTTTCCCATATCATGGAGCATAGCCCCTAAATGAATTTTTTGACTAGTCTCATCATCTAAGTGATAAATTTTTGCTAAACAGTCGCTAATTGCAGTAACTGTTGCACAATGAATGGCTGTATAACGGCTGCGGAAATCAAAGGAGTTGATTAAAATATTTAGAAATGCAACCTCCTGTTCTTCTGTTAATTCCATATCTGCTAGATAAGATAATAAAGCTTCTTGGATTTCTTCTTGAGATAATTCCTGTTTAGTGGATACATAATGTTTAATCGCATCTATAATTTCTGGTGTATATTGTTGTGTCAGTTGTTCGATATTTGGTTCCTTATTACAAATTTGATAAAGATCAAGTTTATCAATAATATAAAGCAATGCACATAAGTCTTCTGTTTTTTCATCAAGGCCCATAGTTACTAATTTATTATAAGGAGTATGGTGATACTTGATCATAACATGATATTCAGGAAATGGACTAAAATATTTCATAAATAATGATCCATATTCTGCGTGAGAAAAGGCACTGTTTTCTTCTCCAGCTATTAAATCAGCAATCGGTCTTTTTTCTAACATTCCAATATCATGAAAGAGAGAAGACCAAGTGATTTTACAGATTTCTTCATAAGTGAATCGGGAATCGTTTTTTAGAAGAGACATCATATTATAAGCAATACGTGTAGAATGTCCAGCTAAAGATTCATCCATATAATCAAGGGAAGTGATAATAAGCTGCAATAAATTTTTAAATGTTATGTTGTTTTTTATACTCATTGAATTTTACCTCTAATGTAATAATTACTATTATGATAGTTGATAAATGGGGAAATATTACTTATAAATGATTTCCGTTCTTTATATTCTTATATTTATTATGAGGGGAATCCATAGAAAAATCAAGTGGTTTTTGCTATTATATTCCGTTTGTTTTTATTCTTTATCCTCAGTGGATAAGAAGATATCAATTAATGATTTTGCATAGTCCATTCCATTTTTTGAAATTCTATAATAAGTCCACTTACCTTCTTTTCTACTACTGACAACTCCAGACTCTACGAGAATTTTCATATGGTGAGAGAGAGTCGATTGGCTAATATTAAGCTGGGTTAATATATCACAGGCACACTGTTCCCCACCATTTAAAAAATCAAGTATTGCTAGACGGTTTTTATCATCAAATGCTTTAAAGACATTGACATATTTTGAAAACATAGAGTCCAATTTTAGCACCTCATTTCATTTTTTTATTATGTAAAATTATAAGTGATATAGAAAAAAAGATCAAACCAACCTTTTTGAAATAATACATTGACAAAAATCGATATGAGTTTTATAATTCAATACATCGATATAAATCGATATGAAATAAGCAAAAAATTCAATAAAGCTTTTTGTGCTATGAGTAAATGCACATGAGAATAGAATCTATAATTAAAAAAACATAGAATGGATGTAGAAAATCTAGATTTATAAAAAATCAAGAATAAGAAAAGGAGAAAATAGTTATGAAGGCAGTAAGAATTTATGAACCTGTTATGTGTTGTAATACTGGAGTGAGTGGAGTTGGAATCGATTCTGAGTTAATGAGAATGTCAAAGTTGATGAAAATTTTTTTAAAAGAAGGAATCGATGTGAAGAGGTTGGATTTATCAAAAACACCACAAGAATTTATGAAAAATACTGAAGTGATGCGGTTAATACAAGAAAAGAAAACGGATATTTTACCTATTACAGTTGTAGAAGATAAAGTTGTATTAATGGGAAGATATCCAACAAATGAAGAATTTGCAAAGTTTTTAGAAATTCCAATTGCTATGTTAGAGCAAGAAGCAGAACAAGAGCAGATAACAAATGATACGGGTTGTTGCGATACAGGATGTTGTTGTAACTAGAAAAGAATTAGAATAAGGAGATAAGAGTATGAGAGCATTTTATCCAAATGAAATTTCGCTAACAAAGTATTTATTTTATACAGGAAAAGGTGGTGTTGGAAAAACATCTACCGCTTGTGCAACGGCTGTTACTTTAGCGGATAGTGGAAAGAAAATTTTATTAATTAGTACGGATCCAGCCTCTAATTTACAGGATGTGTTTAAGACGAAGTTAACAAATAAAGCTACAGCAATAAAGGAAGTTCCAAATCTCTTTGTTGCAAATCTTGATCCCATTCAAGCGGCCGAAGAATATAAAGAAAGTATTATTGCTCCATTACGCGGGGTGTTACCAGAGGAAATTCTGGAAAATATGAGTGAACAATTATCGGGCTCTTGTACGGTAGAAATTGCAGCTTTTAATGAATTTGCTAATTTTATTACAGATGATGATGCAGCAAAAGAGTATGATTATATTATTTTTGATACAGCACCAACTGGTCATACTCTTAGGATGCTTCAATTACCATCTGCATGGAGTGATTTTATTAAAGATGAGACCGATGGTTCTGCACGTTTAGGACAATTATCGGGTATGGGAGAAAGAAAAGATGTTTATAAAAAAGCAGTAAAGACATTGTCTAGTGAAGCTATGACAACATTAATGTTAGTATCACGTCCAGAAAAAACACCTCTTTTAGAAGCAAAGAGAGCCTCTGAAGAATTGTATGAAATGGGGATAAAAAATCAAAAATTAATTATTAATGGAGTGTTAGCAAGTTGTGATGATGAAGTATCCAAAAAGTTATATCAAAAACAACAAGAGGCCATTACGAGTATGCCAACAGAATTGAAAAGATTTGAGAATTATTTTGTTCCTCTAAGAGGATATAATGTATACGGTTTAGAAAATATTAGAGCTCTATTGATAAAGGATAAATTAGAAAATATTTTTGATAAATTAGAAGTGGAAGAGGTACAAAAGTTAAGAGATATTATTGAGGACTTATATGTATCCGATAAAAAAGTTATTTTTACAATGGGAAAGGGTGGAGTTGGAAAAACTTCCATTGCAGCTGCCATTGCATTAGGGCTTGCTAAAAAAGGGAAGAAGGTACATTTAACGACGACCGATCCAGCGGATCATTTGAAGTATATCATGGAAGAACAGAAAAACATTAGCATGAGCCATATCGATGAACAACTAGAACTAGAAAAATATAAAGAAGAAGTATTATCAAAAGCAAGAGAAACCATGTCAGAAGAAGATCTTGCTTATGTGGAAGAAGATTTACGTTCCCCTTGTACCCAAGAGATTGCAGTATTTCGAGCTTTTGCAAGCATTGTTGAAAAATCAGAGGAACAAATTGTTATTATCGATACAGCACCGACAGGGCATACGTTATTATTGCTAGATTCTACTCAGAGTTATCATAGAGAAATTGAACATTCCCAAGGTGAAGTTCCTGATTCTGTAAAGAAACTATTGCCAAAGCTAAGAAATCAAGCAGAAACAGAAGTGATTATTGTAACATTAGCAGAAACTACCCCTGTTTATGAGGCAATTCGATTACAAGAAGATTTACAAAGAGCCAAGATTCATAATAAATGGTGGGTTGTCAATGCTTCTATGTATGCAACAAACACAACAAATCAAATATTAGAAGCAAAATCAACAAATGAAATTCAATGGATTAATAAAGTGAATGAAGTTTCAAAAGGCAATTTTGCAGTGATTCCTTGGTTGGCAGATGACATTAAAAAGGAAACAATTGCTCGGTTACTCCATTAAAAAGAGCGGACGCTTTTTTGTTTCAGGCATATAATGATAGAGAAAAGTCTAAAATATAAAGGTATGATTGGATATGAAAAATTATGTAGTATTTTCGATAGAAACTCATTTATTTTTTGCTAGAATTATGAAAGAACATGCGCTGTTTTTAGAAGCAGGATTTCCATGTAAAGACAAAGAATGGATAGAAAAGGCGGAGTTTTTTAGAGAAGAATTTGAGAACCTTTTGAAAAAAGTTGTAAAAATCAGTGATGGTATCGTAAGCAGTGATGTTTTAAAATCAAAAGAATTGGTGACGGACTGTACAATACCTGCGGAAAAAAAGACACAGTTTTTAACAGGGATTCCAATCAATAGTGAGATTTCAGAAAGAGAACAAAAATTAAAAGCGGGATGTGGAATGATCAATGATAGACAATTGATGCAAATAGTAAATCAATTGAATGAAAAAGCCATCCATCTTCTCAATGGATTCATAGAATTCAAAGAAGATATTTTAAAAGAAGTATCCAATGGATGTTTATTTAATATGAATTATCCACTTTTAATCAAACATATTTTAAGAGAGGCAAAGCTATATCGTTCCACTTTAATGGGAATTCGACAAAATAGAAGAATTTCTTATAAAAATTTATTGGGAACAGAAGAATTTTGGAATTGTATTATGATGGAACACGCCTTGTTTATTCGCGGTTTGCTGGATCCATCAGAAGAACAATTGATAGGAGATGCCAATGAATTTGCTATGCAATATGAAAAGCTATTAGAGATGGGCGATGGAATTTCTTGTGGAGAATTAGAAAAATTGACGAAGAAATCTTTAAAGGAAACACTGAAATATCGTGAATTTAAAGAAGCAGGATTGAAGGGTATTTTAGATTGTGAAATCGCTTCTCTCATTTTACCATTGCTTGCGGATCATGTGTTAAGAGAGGCAAATCATTATATCCGTTTATTAGAAACAGAATAGGTAAAATTGTTTGAAGGAAGAAATTAGAAAAGAAAACATGAGATATTAGAAAATAAATAGGAGTATTGACAAAGGGAATATCCCGTGATACTATATAGAAAAATTTTATAAAAACGTGCTTATTTGTTCGCCGGAATAAATAAGTGTTAGAGTCAATAGATCAGCCTTAGGCTTCATGGTTGGTCGATTGGCTCTTTTTTTGTTATAGGAAATTGCGCTTTCCATAATATAAAAATTCGCGAAAACAATCTTTTATTTGGCAGCTGACCGCAAATGTAACAAATTCAAAAAGTATGTTTATCATGATTTCAGGAAGGAGAAAACATAACAATGAAGCAATATGAAATTACAGAGTTGAATGCAGTATTGTCGGATTTGGGTGATACGGTTCAACAAGGATTAAACGAAGTAGAAGTAAAAAAGAGGAGGGAGATGTATGGAGAAAATAAGCTGAAGGAGGAAAAAAGAAAATCTATTCTTGAACATATTTTAAGTTCGTTTGAAGATATTACGATTCTTATTCTTTTTGTTGCAGTGATATTATCCACCTATATTGCGTTAAAAGAGCATCCAGACAATTTAACAGAACCTATTGTAATTATGGGGATTATTATATTAAATATTATTTTATCGGTTCGAGAGCAAATAAAAGCCGAGAAATCAGTAGATGCATTAAAGCAGTATCACACGCAAAAGAGTACCGTTCTTAGAGAAGGAAAAAGAGAAAAAGTGGATTCAGTAATGCTCGTTCCTGGAGATATCCTTATTTTAGGTACTGGTGATCGAGTTCCAGCGGATGCTCGTATTTTACAAGAAGCAAATTTAATGGTAGATGAATCTTTGTTGACAGGGGAAAGTGAACCAGTGGCAAAAGATGCCATGTTTGAGCCAGCAGAAAATATTCCAATCGGTGACTGTAAACATATGGTTTATTCAGGCTCTCTTGTTATATCGGGAAAATGTACAGCGGTTGTTACCCGTACAGGCGTTGAGACAGAGATAGGAAGAATTTCTAAATTACTTGCCAATGAAGAAGTGGTATTATCTCCACTTCAAATTCGAATGCAAAAACTTGGGAAAACATTAAGTGTTGTTGCAATTATTGCAGCTTTCATTTCTTTAGCCATTGGATGGATTTATGGCAATGATTTTATGAGCATGATTATGGTTGCGATTTCGGTTGCTGTCGCTGCGATTCCAGAAGTTATGCCTGTTGTTGTAACAATATCTCTTTCCTATGGAATTAGCAATATGGCAAAGAAAAATACCATTGTTCGAACACCAACAGCCGTAGAAACGGTTGGTAATATATCCGTCATTTGTTCCGACAAAACAGGTACACTGACTCAAAATAAAATGTGTATTGAAAAAATATGGACAGTAGAAACAGAACCAAAGAATGCAAAACATTCTTTGAAAGAAGAGGAAGAAGAGTTATTAAAATTGCTAATGCTATCTAGTAGTGAAGGATTAAAAAAGGATAGTAAAATTGGAAATCCAACAGAACTTGCCATTGCAAATATGGCGTATTCCAAAATCAAAGATTTTGATCATCAGTTAAAGGAATACGAAAAGATTTATGAAATTCCATTCGATTCTACAAGGAAGTTAATGACAGTGGTATATAGAGTAAAAGATCGTTATCTATCCATTACAAAAGGAGCTATCGATCGTTTGCCAATTAAGCAAGAAGAAGGATTACATAACAAAATAAAAGAGGTGCATGATTCTTTTGCGGATCAAGCACTTCGTGTCATTGGTGTTGGTTTTTCCTATTATTCTGAACTGCCAACAGAACTTACTGTCAAGACATTAGAAAATAATATTACATTTTATGGCTTAGTTGGTATTATCGATCCTCCGAGAGAAGAAAGTGTTCATGCAGTACAGGTGGCAAAAGAAGCAGGAATTAAAACAGTGATGATTACAGGAGACCATGTGAATACTGCAAAAGCCATTGCAGAGCAAATTGGTATCTTGTATGGAGATAAAAAAATTATGGATAGTGCCACTTTGCACTCTATGTCAGATGAAGAATTAGAAAATGTAATCGAAGACTATCGGGTATTTGCTAGAACTTCACCAGAAGATAAAATAAGGATTGTAAAAGCATTTCAAAAGAAAGATGAGATTGTTGCTATGACTGGAGATGGTGTTAATGATGCACCAGCCCTAAAGGCTTCTGATGTAGGGATTGCGATGGGATCTGGAACAGATGTTGCAAAGGAAGCATCGGATATGATTTTGCTGGATGATAATTTCTCAACTATTGTAACAGCAATACAAGAAGGACGAAGAGTATATTCCAACATTAGAAAATCCATTTATGCGATGCTTGGATGCAATATTTCTGCTATCACAATTGTTTTAATTTCCTTAATTTTAGGTTGGGGAGCACCGATTACAGCGATCCAGCTACTGATTATTAAGGTGGTAGCAGATGGTATCCCAGGATTTAGTTTGTGTGTGGAAAAAGCAGAACCTGATCTTATGAAACAGCCTCCAATGAAGAAAGGAACCAGTATTTTCTCAGATGGCATGATTCAAAAAATTATGAGTATTTCCATTGTTTTTACAATCTCTACTCTATTAGCTATTTTTATTGGTGAACATTTCAATGTTGGTAGTAGAGCAGCGACTCATAGTATTGCCCAATCTATGACATTTGTTGTTATGGGATTGACAACAATCGTTCATATGTATAATTGCAGAAGTCATCTTTCTATTTTTAAAATTGGATTTACAGGGAACCGTTTATTGTTAGGAACGACAATGATGGGAGCTATCATTATGATCGCCATCCCTATTATAACACCTGTAGCTCGTATAGTAGGGTTACAAAATATGGGATTTGGACATTGGTTTTTCGTTGCCATTTTATCCATCTCGCCTTTGATATTTGTAGAGATACAGAAGATGATGGGATGGTTTAAGAAGATATAGGAAGAAAAAGAAAGAGAAGCTCATTTTTTAAGCTTCTCTTTCTTTTTGAATCTATGTGAAGGCATAAGTCAAGCATAAATACTTATATTTCTATTTGACGTGGCCTCCAATGTGGGAAGTTTACAAAGTGTGCTTCTCATATCCTTTACGAGTTTTTTACGTTTACGAACAGTCACTATAAACCTATGAAAGCATAGTTTATGACGATTATGGAATGAATTTACTCCAAATTTCTTTATATAATGGTGAATAATGATGAAGGTTAAACTGTTGTAGATAGAGATTCAAAAGCTTGATACATGCTATTATTGGCCAGTTTAACTAGTATATCAACAAAGTCATCAATTGGTTCTTTCATTCCACTAAGAAGCCATTCTTCCAAAAGGGAATAAATTGCACCAGAATAATATTTTACTATGTAGTTTTGATTAGCTTCGGTAAGAGTGTATTCAATTGCACTATTGCTTGTGTAAAATTCCCAAGCGATTGCAACAAATTTATGGATATCTTCATCTAGTAACAATTTTAGATACAGACGTATTTCGGCGCAATAGCGAGAATAATGTATGGAATTGAAGAAAAACTTATTCTTTTTTATAAAAGCCAATAGATTTATGGTATTGGTATTCCAGGTATCAAGAGCAATGGGTAAAGTTTTAACACTAGAAAAACTCTCTTTTATAATCCATTTTAGCAATTCGGCAATGTTGTGGAAATGATAATAAAACGTTTTGCGGTTCATAGAACTTCTCTCAATAAGCTCCTGTACAGTAATATCATCTAATAATTTTTCTTTCATTAATTCTTGCAAGGTTTGCGCAAGAATTTTTTTTGTGTAATTAGCCATTTTTTCCTCCTATCATTCGGATAGAATATAGACAGTGTACCGAATATGCTACATTATAGCACTGTGTACCATTGACGGCAAGAGTGAAATATGTAGAATAAATAAAAGACATAAAATTAAATTAGTTGAAGAGTTTGAAAGGAAGATATAAATATGGTGAATGACATTAAAGTTACAGTATTACATTGTGGGAATGTAGATACTGATTCAAGTACGCTGTTTTATGAGGAAGATGCCAATTATCCAGAGTGTATGTATTATACAGCTCGCCCTAAAGAGTATCATATTACTCCGCCTGTATATGCCTTTCTAATAGAGCATCCAAAAGGGAAAATTCTTTATGATACTTCATGGGGAAAGGAAGTTCGAGAGAATCCAGAAAAAGAAATTGGAACTGCTTATTTAGTTGATAGACCAATTCTTTTAGAAGGTCAGAGTGTGGATGAGCAATTGAAGATGATGGGAATAAAGGCTGAGGAGCTAGATTATGTTGTCCTTGGTCATATGCATGTTGATCATGCAGGAGGATTACGCCATGTTTCAGAAGCGAAACATATTCTTGTTTCAAAAGAAGAACTACAGGCAGCAAAGGAGGGGGATGGATATTGTAGTCATATGTGGCAAGAAGAACAGTTAGAATTGATACCATTTGCACCAGATAATACGACTCCATGGAATAAATCTTATGACATATTTGGAGATGGAACGGTAAAACTTGTATTTTTACCAGGACATACCCCAGGGATGACAGCAATTTTAATTCAAAATCATGGTAAATCACTGTTGCTTGCCGGAGATTGTGGATATGCAAGAAAATCTTGGGAACAGATGATATTACCAGGATTAATTCATCATAAAGAAGCAATGATAAAATCGTTATCATGGATAAAGCAGTTATCTGAGGAAGAAACCTGTATAGATTGTATTTCCGATCATGAAACTGATTTGAATCAGAAGGTTTTTAATTTATAGAGTTTCATGAAATGCTCTTAATATGCAATGTAATAAGATAGTTCCATAGCATGTTTTAAGAGTAGAAGTAAAAGAGATGTACTTATTCAAACAAAGGAATATTCATATCTTAGTTGCTCAATTGCAATAAGATAGTATATTCCTTTTGTTATTTATGAGATAAAAATCTTAAAATTGTCTGAAAGATATTTTACTTTATATAAACTTTTATCATTCCATATTCGCATTTAGAAACTGCATCCATTCGTCAACAATAGTTGACTTACCTTCCAATACACGAAATCTTGTACATTCTATTTTTAACATATCATAACCTCCCAAATTTACTAATTAAATCCATTTCGATTTCAAAACCAGATTTGTTGCATCTTTATACTCCAATTTACCATAAAACTTTTCATGCATTTCATCATTGACAGCTTGCAATTGAATCATAGCTCCACCAACTTCTTTTACTTGCTTTTCTAATTCTAACATGCATTTTGTACCAATTCCTTTGTTTTGATATGGATATGCAATTACAATTTCCACCAAATCATATGCTTTTAAATCATCATATTGTTCGAAGTATCCCATAATAAAGCCAATCACTTCTTCATTTTTTTCAAAAATGAAACATAAAGAATCTTCTCTACTAAAAACTTGATGGATTCTTTTATATGTAGTTTCCTGTGTCCACATACTGTCTTCATGAACATTATAATAATCCATATACAATGGAACAACTCGATCAATATCTTTTTCTAACATTGTTTTACAAATAAATTCCACTATTTTCCCTCCCAATTTTAACAGATTGATTTCATTTTAACATTCTTTCTTTTAAAATACTATGGTTATTATATTATGAAAGAAAAGACATCATCATTTAGGAGACAAT
>UQVN01000097.1 GCA_900544525.1 uncultured Eubacteriales bacterium | reverse complement strand
ATGAGGTATAATAAATCCAATGAGTTATTTAAGACTAACTTAAAATGTGAATTTTTAAAAGAAATGGGAATCTCCAGTCGTTTACTTGCCTAGTCGTTTGAAAGAGGTAACAAGATAGAAGTTTAGTAAGGGAAAGTTTTGTTTATGGATTTAGAAAATAAACTTTCAAGAAGGTGAAGAAATGGTGAAAGATGAAAATAAGATAAAAGAAGAGATGAAAGAAAAAGTTCTTGAAGAGTTTCGTAGACAAGGATTGCGTATTACAAAACAGAGAAAATTAATTCTTGATATTTTGTTAAATCATAGATTCGAATGCAAAAAAGCGATTTGTTGTCATGTTCATCAAGTGGATCCAACGGTTGGAAATGCTACTGTCTATCGAATGTTACAAGTACTTGAGCAAATGGGGATACTTTGTCCAGAACAGTCTTATGAAGTTCATATGCAAGGAAAAGAACCCGAAAAGGTTTGCGTTATTATATTAAAGAATCATCAAAAAGTGATTTTGAGTCAAGAAGAATGGGAAAGTGCATTTCGTGATTCATTAGAGAAACTTGGATATCGGAGCCAAGAAATTGAAAAAGTTATTATATAGTTATGCCAAATGGAAGTATCCATATTTTTATAAAAACTGTTGTATTTTGTTCGTACAACAGTTTTATTTTTTTGTGCAAAAATGCTTGCATAATTTATAAAACTTGGTATAATAGAAAATAATTTTACAAGATAATGAATTAGCAAAATAAAGTAATGTAGTTCAATGACAAAAAAAATAGGAGGTAAATCATGAGAGAATGGGAAAAGAATCTTCGTAAAGTCGTACCATATGTTCCAGGAGAGCAACCAAAGGGGGAGGGAATCATTAAGTTAAACACCAATGAAAACCCTTATCCACCTTCGCCAAAAGTGATGGAACAATTGGATGTGATAAAAGATTTGCAACTATATCCAGATCCAGCGGCTCATCTATTAACAGAGGCAATTGCTAGGCGTTTCCATGTGAAGGAAGAGCAGGTATTTGTTGGTGTTGGTTCAGACGATGTATTGGCTATGGCATTTATGACGTTTTTTCATTCAAAAAAGCCTATTTTCTTCCCCGATATTACATACTCCTTTTATGAAGTCTGGGCACAGTTATTTCAAATTCCTTATGAAAAAAAGCCACTGGATCAAGGGTTTCATATTCAAATGGAAGATTATAAAGAAGACAATGGAGGGATTATTTTTCCAAATCCCAATGCGCCTACTGGGATTTTAGAACCCTTATCTTTTGTCGAAGAAATCGTAAGAGAGAATCCAGAGAGCATTGTAATTATTGATGAAGCTTATATTGATTTTGGAGGGGAGTCAGCCATACCTTTGCTAGAAAAATATGACAATTTATTGGTTGTGCAGACGTTTTCAAAGTCCCGTTCTATGGCAGGAATGAGAATCGGTTATGCAATTGGTTCTTCAGTGTTAATTGGAGCGATGCAAGACGTGAAATACTCTTATAATTCTTATACTATGAGTGAAGTTTCTATTCGATTAGGAAACGCCTCTATAGAGGATCAAGAGTATTTTGAACAAACCGTTCAGAAGATTATAGCCACAAGAGAGTGGTTTTGTAATGAGATCAAACAATTAGGATTTGAATTTTTAGAGTCAAAAACAAATTTTGTTTTCGCAACTCATAAAAAATATGATGCAAAAAAATTATTTGAAGCGGCAAGAAAAGAAAACATCTATATGCGTTATTTCGAAAAACCAAGAATTGACCAATATTTAAGGATTACCATTGGAACAAAGGAGCAAATGGAAGCATTAGTATCCTTTTTTAAGAAATTTATAGATAGAGAAGAAGGACGTTTCTAATTATTTTTGAACGAAGATACCACAACGATTGTTAATGATAAAATTATAATATATATTAAAAATAATAGTAAAATGAATTGAAAAATAATATAGAATATAGTATACTAATAAAAAGAACGAATGTTTGTTGGCACAGACTACCTTGTTACTTGGAGAGTAAGAAGAAGGAGAAAGTGCTATGGATAAAACAGAATTTTTAGAACGGATTGTATGTAGTCTTGGAGAGGTTTTACCAAAAGGGGAGGAATTACAATGGGAATTGACCTCTGTTATGAAAAATAATGGTAAGAGAAAAAATGGGATTGTCATTCGAGAAGAAGGACAATTCATCGCACCTATTATTTACTTGGATTCCTATTATGAACGGCATGAAGAGGGAGAAGAGTTTTTGACAATCTTACAATTGATAGCAGAAGAATTTAAGGCAGGGAGAGAAAAGACGTTTTCAGTACCTGATGTATTTTTAGATTTTGATACTTGTAAGGAACGGCTCTTCTTTCGGCTTGTCAATATCGGAATGAATCATGAATTGTGGGAAACGACACCTTATCTTCCGTGGAATGATCTAGCATTGACGGTCCGATATCTTTGTTATGAGGAAGAAGAAGGCATTTCTTCTATTTTAGTGACGAACAAAGAGCTAGAGCGTTGGAACGTATCATGGGAAGATGTTGTAAAAAGAGCAAGGGAAAATACGAAAGTATTATTTCCAATGAAAATAATGTCTATGAGCGAAGTATTGCAAAGAATCGTTCCCGATATGCCTACCATACCTTCTCTTTATGTACTAACCAATGAAAAAGAGTTAAATGGAGCGACTTGTATGATATATGAAGAGGAGCTGTGGGAGATGGCAAAGAAATTTGAAAGAGATATTTATATTCTGCCGAGCAGTATTCATGAGGTGTTGCTTGTAGTAGGAGGAAGCGACTTTGAAGTGAGGCGGTTACAGGCTATCGTGAAAGATGCGAATAATACAATTGTCCGACCAGATGAGATTTTATCCTATCAAGTATATTTTTTATCCTACGAGACAGGGAAAGTGACTGTTTTATAAAGGGAAGAAATAGAAATAAACTATCTTACTTATTTTTCATAAAATGTTAATAATTCTGAAAGGATTTGACAAGGAACATAACTTGTAACTTTTCATGAAAATGGCTATAATGATAGTATTATAAGTAGGACAGGAGTGAGTAAGATGAGGCGATGGGAAGTCTGTTTTGAATTGATTTTAGATTTTTTGTGGGCAGGACTTTTTTTAGTAGCGATTATTTTTCTTGGACCTAAAGTCATCGGTTTTTTATGGCCATTTGTTGTAGGTTGGATTATTTCCGTATTAGCCAATCCGTTGCGAAATTTTTTAGAGAAGAAAATAAAAGTTCCAAAGAAATTTGGATCTGCTTTAATTATTGTTATTGCATTGGCTGCTATTATAGGAGTTCTTTATTTTTTGATAGGGCACCTTGTAGAGCAGATCATAAGTTTAAGCAAAGATCTTCCTCATATCTTGGATTCAATTAAAGTGCAGTTTGATAACCTGAATTTATTCTTAGAAGAGAAGGCACAACATTTTGGGATTCCAGCAGAGTTACTCCAAAAAGGAGAAGAACTTTATCAAAGTATTATGGGAGTTTTGACAGAATGGGTCAAAGGAATTGGGGGAAATAGTATTCAATATGCAGGAGGGGTTGCGAAAGGAGTTACAAATGGCTTTGTTTCTTCCATCGTTATGATATTATCCGCCTATTTTTTTATGATAGAACGAGAAGAAATTTACTTGTTTTATAAGGAGAAAGCTCCAAAGTCCATTCAAGAAAAATTAGGCTTAATCAAAGAACATGTTTTTAAAGCGCTTGGTGGTTATGTAAAGGCACAGTTGAAGATTATGGTTGTCATTTTTGTCTTACTCTTCATTGGACTTGCGATTGAGGGAGAAAGTTATGCTTTTTTACTAGCAATAGTTATTAGCATATGGGATGTCCTTCCGTTTTTAGGAACGGGGATGATTTTGATTCCTTGGGCGATTTTTAAGTTTATTGAACATCAGTTTCAAGCGGGTGTGATTTTTATTGTTCTTTATTTAATCTGTCTGTTAGCAAGACAGTTATTACAGCCAAAGATCATTGGGGATAGCATAGGATTACGACCACTGCCAACGTTATTTTTAATCTATGTAGGATTAAAAGTTGGAGGATTTGCTGGATTTTTATATGCAATGTTTTTAGGTATTATTTTCCGCAATTTTTATAAATTAGGATTTTTTGATCCTTGGATGAGACGGATAAAAAGGCGAATGCAGTTGCTAAAAGAAATCGATTAGTGTCAAAAAAGCAAAGAGTTTTTGTGTTTGGACATAATCAAAATAACTTGTTCATATATTGCAACAAAGAAGAAAAGGAGTGTTGTAGATTATGAAACAAGGATTTGTAAAAGAGTATGATGAGCAAAGAGGATTTGGATTTTTAGTGGATGAGTCCAATCATGAAATATTTGTGCATCAGAGCCATGTAGAATTAGAAGAGGGACAGAAGTTAGAAGAAGGAATGATGGTTTCTTTTGAAGTGACAGCAGGAGCCAAAGGACCTCAGGCAATCCATGTGAAGATGATAAGCGAGGAAGAATGAAAAGAAACTTCCAAGAAATGAAAAGTGGGAAATAGAAATAACGATTGTTTCTATTTCCCATTTTTGTGTAAAATACTGTTGTTGAGTGCTTGCCATCGTCGATTACACAAATTTATTCAATTCTTTGTTATAAGAACAATCAACAGCTTTTAAAATGTTTTTTAAATCATTTTCGTCTAGTTCCATGTCATCGCAAAGGGATTCCAGAGAATCATACTGATCCCGTAATTTTGTATTAATAAAACTTAAAAGAATCATAGGATCTCTTGGAATTGTCTCATTTCTTAACATAATTAAATCCTTCTTTCTAAAATTTTTAAACATGTCCCATTCTAGCATAGATAGATTCTACTTTTCAAGGGGGGTATTCTTAAAGTTGTGAGGCAAAAGAATTTTCTGTATAATGATAATAGGAAGATGGGGAACAGAAAAGAAAGCGAGAGAAAATATGATTGAAATAGAAGGGAATCAGATAAAAGTTTCCGTAAGAAATTTTGTAGAATTTTTGTTACGTTCTGGTGACATTGATAATCGAAGAGGGAGTGGAGAAAAAGATGCCATGCAAGCGGGGAGTCGAATCCATCGGAAGATACAAAAGCAGATGGGAAGTTCTTATCGTGCAGAAGTTTCCATGAAGTATGAAATAGAGCAAGATGGTTTTACTTTTTGTATGGAAGGAAGAGCGGATGGGATTGAGGAAACGACGGATCAGGTCATCATTGATGAGATTAAGGGTGTTTATCGAAGTTTAGATACGATCCATGGGCCAATACTTGTCCATCAAGCACAAGCCATGTGCTATGGCCATATTTATTGTGAGCAAGAAAAAAAGGATAAAGTAACGATTCAGATGACATACTGCCAGTTAGAAACCGAAGAGATTAAGCGGTTTCAGACTGTTTTTAAGGCAGAACAGCTAAAGGAATGGTTTTTTGGATTATTAAAGCAGTATTTAATGTGGGGGAAATTTTTAAAAGAGAAAAGAGAAGAGCGAAATGCTTCCATTAAGCCATTGCAATTTCCATTTCCTTATCGAAAAGGGCAAAGAGATATGGCAGTTTCCGTTTATCGAACGATGAGCCGAGGAAAGAAACTATTTATTCAAGCACCCACAGGAATTGGAAAAACGATGTCTACGATGTTTCCTGCGGTAAAGGCAGTGGGAGAAGAGCTTGGAGAGAAAATATTTTATTTGACTGCCAAGACCATTACAAGAACCGTGGCATATCAAAGTGTAAAAATATTAAAGGAAAAAGGATTGAAAAGCAGTGTTGTCATTTTGACAGCAAAGGAAAAAATCTGTCCTATGGATGAGATGAGTTGTAATCCTATCGATTGTCCTTATGCTAGAGGGCATTTTGATCGCATTAATAAAGCCTTATATGAAATGCTATTAAAAGAACAGGAAATGGATCGAGAAGTTTTACTTCAATGGGCAAAGAAGTATGAAGTTTGTCCATTTGAGTTAGGGTTAGATGCCAGTAGCTTTGCTGATATTGTAATTGGCGATTATAATTATGTATTCGATCCTAATGTTCATTTAAAAAGGTTTTTTGGAGAGCGACAAAAGGGAAGTTATTTGTTTTTAATTGATGAGGCTCATAACTTGGTAGAGCGCGCAAGGACTATGTATAGCGCCATTTTATACCGAGAGGAATTGATTGAGTTGCGAAAAATCATTGGGAAAAAATATAAAAAGTTAGGGCGTTTTTTGAACCATTGTCGAAATGCTATGGACATATGGGAAGAGGAGAAAAGAGAATATGGCATATTGGGAAATCTAGGCTCTTTTTATGAGAATCTAATAAGAGTTTATGGGGAATTAGAAGGGGTTTTAGAGGAGGAAGAAGAGAAAGAGATAAGGGATAAAGTGGTACAACTTTATTTTAATATTCGACATTTTCTAAATATGCATGAGCTCCTTGATGAATCTTATGAGATTTATACAGGAAAGGATGAGGCGGGACGATTTTTTGTCAAGCTATTTTGTGTGACACCAGCCAATCAATTAAAAGCCTATTTGGATATGGGAGTTAGCACTATCTTTTTTTCTGCCACTATGCTTCCGATTCAGTACTATAAAGAGATGCTTTCTAGGGAAGAGGATGATTATGCCATTTATATTCCATCTCCTTTTAAAAAGGAAAATAGAATGTTAGCAATTGGATATGATGTATCGAGCCGTTATACAAGAAGAAATTATGAAGAATATGAAAAAATTGTATGGTATCTTGATCAATTAATTGATAGCAAAGCAGGAAATTATATGATATTTTTCCCGTCTTATCAATATAGGAAAGAGGTATATGAAATCGCTATGGAGAGGGGACTTTTTTATAAAGCGAGAATTCTTTTACAAGAATCGGATATGACAGAAGAAGAAAAGGAGATTTTTTTAGAAGAATTTACAAAAGAAGAGAAAAAGTCTTTGTTGGCATTTTGTGTGTTAGGTGGCGTCTTTTCAGAAGGAATTGATTTAGTAGGAGAACAATTAATCGGGGCTGTCATTGTAGGAACAGGGATTCCAAAAGTGTGTCAAGAGCGAGAATTATTGAAGAAACATTATGAGGAAAAAGGATATGATGGATTCGATTATGCTTACCGATATCCTGCCATGAATAAAGTGTTGCAGTCAGCTGGGAGAGTAATTCGAACCGCCGAAGATAAAGGGGTGATTTTACTGCTAGATGATCGTTTTTTACAGATGAAATACCAGAGCTTATTTCCAAGAGAATGGGACACCTTTGATAAAGTCACAGTGGATACAACAAAAGCGTGTTTTGAACGATTTTGGAATGAGGGAAAATAAATAAGTGATAGATTTCTCATTCTACCAGTTGACAAGGAAGTTTTTTTATAATAAACTAAAAAATAATAAAACTTCATAGCAAAAGATAGACTTTGATAGAGAGAGTAGGAAAATAAAGAAAGGCAAAAGCGAGCTGGGACGGTGAGAGCCAGTGCTTAGTATAGTTTTTTGAAAATCACTCTGGAGTTATCCATTGAACGAGGTTATGAATGAGTTTTCATAAAGGTTCTAGTAGATGTGATCGGGTTCCACCGTTATATGGAGAGCATATGATAGTATGTAAATAGGTGGTTGAACGAGCCGTTTTTATAGTACCCTCGTCCTGTTTTCAGGACGGGGGTTTTTTGTGTTATAGGAAATTCCTCGCGCGCGGCAAAGTGTGAATTGCTAGAAGTCATCAAAAATATGCCAATTCTATTTTGTTCTTTTCACTTGAAAGAAGAACAATAACATAGGTAGCTAATACAAAAAGTTTTAAAAGAAGGAGAATAACAGATGTACGATAAGGTATCAACCAATCTCAATTTCGTTGAGAGAGAAAAGAAAATCGAAAAATTCTGGGAAGATAACAATATTTTCCAAAAAAGCATTGATGAAAGAGCAGAAGGAGAA
Source organism: uncultured Eubacteriales bacterium (assembly GCA_900544525.1). GTDB lineage: Bacteria > Bacillota > Clostridia > Lachnospirales > Lachnospiraceae > Scybalomonas. The sequence continues at coordinate 3,037 of UQVN01000097.1, read as the reverse complement.
CCATATACATTTTTTGATGGACCTCCAACTGCCAATGGAAAGCCACACATCGGACACGTTTTAACACGTGTTATTAAAGATATGATTCCAAGATACCAGACAATGAAAGGACATAAAATCGATCGTAAGGCTGGTTGGGATACTCATGGACTTCCAGTAGAGCTTGAAGTAGAAAAATTATTAGGCTTAGATGGAAAAGAACAGATCGAAGAATATGGTTTAGAACCATTTATTCAACAATGTAAAGAATCTGTTTGGAAATACAAAGGTATGTGGGAAGACTTCTCAGGAACCGTTGGTTTTTGGGCGGACATGGAACACCCATATGTAACATATGAAAATGATTTTATCGAATCTGAATGGTGGGCATTAAAACAGATTTGGGAAAAGAAATTATTATATAAAGGTCATAAAATCGTACCTTACTGCCCAAGATGTGGAACACCACTTTCTTCTCATGAAGTGGCACAAGGCTATAAAGATGTAAAAGAAAAATCTGCCATCGCTAAATTTAAAGTAGTAGGAGAAGATGCTTATATTTTAGCATGGACAACGACTCCTTGGACATTACCATCAAACGTTGCTCTTTGTGTGAATCCAGAAGAAACTTATGTAAAAGTTGTTTCCGAAGGAGAAACTTACTATATGGCAGAAGCACTTCTTTCTTCTGTTCTTCCAGAAGGATACGAAGTGGTAGAAAAATTCGTAGGAAAAGATTTAGAATATAAAGAATACGAGCCATTATTCCCATTTGTGGAATTAAGCAAGAAAGCGTATTATGTTGTGTGTGATACGTATGTAACATTAACAGACGGTACAGGTGTTGTTCATATTGCTCCTGCATTCGGTGAAGATGATAATAAAGTAGGAAGAAAATACGATCTGCCATTCATTCAATTAGTAGATGGAAAAGGAGAGATGACCAAAGAAACTCCTTGGGCTGGAACTTTTTGTAAAAAAGCGGATCCTTTGGTATTAAAGGACTTAAAAGAAAGAGGACTTTTATACGCTGCACCAAACTTTGAGCATAGCTACCCACATTGTTGGAGATGTGATACTCCACTTATCTACTATGCGAGAGAATCTTGGTTCATCAAGATGACAGAAGTAAAAGAAGATTTAATTCGCAATAATAATACGGTTAACTGGATTCCAGAAAGCATTGGAAAAGGTCGTTTTGGTGACTGGCTTGAAAATGTACAAGATTGGGGAATTAGCCGTAACCGTTACTGGGGAACTCCATTAAATATTTGGGAATGTGAATGTGGACATCAACATGCCATCGGTTCCATTGAAGAATTAAAGAGTATGTCTGATAACTGTCCAGATAATATCGAATTACACCGCCCATATATCGACGCTGTAACAATTAAATGTCCTCATTGTGGAAAAGAAATGCACCGTGTGCCAGAAGTAATTGACTGTTGGTTTGACTCAGGTTCTATGCCTTTTGCACAATGGCATTATCCATTTGAAAATAAAGAAGTGTTTGAATCTCATTTCCCTGCTGACTTTATTTCAGAAGCAGTGGATCAGACGCGTGGATGGTTCTATTCTTTACTGGCTGTTTCTACATTGTTATTTAATAAAGCACCATATAAAAATGTTATCGTGCTTGGACATGTACAGGATGAAAACGGACAAAAGATGAGTAAATCCAAAGGAAATGCGGTTGATCCAATGGAAGCACTGACGACGTATGGTGCAGATGCAATTCGTTGGTATTTCTACATTAATAGTGCACCATGGCTTCCAAACCGTTTCCATGGAAAAGCGGTGACAGAGGGACAGCGTAAATTTATGGGAACTCTTTGGAATACGTATGCATTCTATGTGTTATATGCAGAAATCGATCAGTTTAATCCAATGGAACACACATTGAATTACGACAACTTACCAGTTATGGATAAATGGTTATTATCCAAATTAAATAGCTGTGTAAAAGCGGTTGATGAAAACTTAGGAGCTTATAAGATTCCAGAAGCTGCAAGAGCAATGCAGGAATTTGTGGATGATATGAGTAACTGGTATGTAAGAAGAAGCCGTGAAAGATTCTGGGCAAAAGGAATGCCAGAAGATAAAGTAAACGCTTATATGACACTTTATACTGCTCTTGTTACGATTATTAAGACAGCAGCGCCAATGATCCCATTTATGACAGAGGATATTTATCAAAACCTCGTTCGTAATTTAGATAGCGGTGCAAAAGAAAGTATCCATCTTTGTGACTTCCCAGTTGTGAAGGAAGAATGGATCGATGCAGAATTAGAAAAAGATATGGATCTTGTATTAAAGGTTGTTGTTCTTGGACGTGCTGCTCGTAATGGTGCGAATATTAAAAACCGTCAGCCAATTGGAAAAATGTTCGTGAAAGCAGAGTTAGAACTTCCTGATTTCTTCAGACAGATTATCGAAGAAGAATTAAATGTAAAAAATGCAGAGTTTACACAAGATGTATCCGCATTTACAACTTATACATTTAAACCTCAGATGAGAACATTAGGACCAAAATACGGTAAATTATTAAATGCAATCCGTACCGCTTTAACAGAAGTAGATGGAAATGCAGCAATGAATGATTTAAATACAAAAGGTATCTTAAAACTTGATATCGATGGAAACGAAGTAGAATTAACACCAGAAGATGTGTTAACAGAAATGACTCAAAAAGAAGGATATGTATCAGAAACAGACAACGGAATTACAGTTGTTCTCGATACAAATTTAACAGAAGAGTTATTAGAAGAAGGATTTGTAAGAGAAATCATTAGTAAGATTCAGACAATGAGAAAAGAAGCTGATTTTGAAGTGATGGATCATATTACAGTTTCTGCTGAAAATAATGATAAGTTATTCGATATCATTAAGAAAAATGAAGCTACAATCAAAAATGATGTTTTAGCAGATGAAATTATTCTTGGACAAGCAAAAGGCTATACAAAAGAATGGAACATCAATGGCGAAAACATTGTACTTGGTGTGGAAAAAAGATAAATAATATAAGAAGTAAAAAAACGAGAAGAGTTAAAAGCTCTTC